>JACEFY010000023.1 GCA_016807485.1 Stenotrophomonas maltophilia
GCGCTTCTCAGCGCGGCCGTCGCCGCTCCGATGGTGGCACTCGTCTTCGTCCCGCTCGACTCGACGGTCGCACTGCTGGCGGGGCTGGGTGTGGCGGCGGCACTCATCGTCGCCCTCGTCGCGGCGGCACCGGTCGTGTCCGTCCGCGAGGGTGAGCTGCGCGTCGGTCGTGCGCACATCCCCGTCGCGCTCCTCGCCGATCCGATCGCGCTCACCGGCGACGACGCGCGGCAGGCGCGCGGCCCGGGACTGCCGCGGGATGCCTGGCACCTGCTGCGGCCGGGGATCGACGGCGTCGTGCGGGTCGGCGTCGCCGACGACCGCGACCCCGCATCGGACTGGGTGTTCTCCACCCGCACGCCCGACCGGGTCGTCGCGGCGATCAGGCGCGCGCAGCGCTCCTGACGGAGCGCGGAGCGCGGCTCAGGCCGCGCACTCGATGCAGACGGCGCCGCGCGCCGAGTCGTGGTCGATCTGCGTGCGGTGCTTCACCAGGAAACACTCGCTGCAGGTGAACTCGTCCTCCTGCGGCGGCAGGACGACGACATCCAGCTCGAGGTCCGACAGATCTGCACCGGGCAGTTCGAAGCCCGAAGGGTTGTCGGCATCCTCATCGCCGACCGCACCGGAGAGCTTGTCCGGCACGCGCTCCTTGAGGGCCTCGATCGACTCGCTGTCGTCGTCGGTCTTGCGGGGGGCGTCGTAATCGGTAGCCATGCTCGAAACGTCTCAACTTCCAGATTGTGCGTGTTGCCGGTCCACCTGTGCGAGCGACGTTGCCGTTCTCGGCCCAGTGGGGCGGCGATAGTTTGCACGACCTCCCGGCTTTTCGCAAATGCCGTGAGATCCCCGCCGTCTTCCGGCGGGTGCGACGTCAGGAACTCGCGGCGCGCCCGCGATATTCCCGGATGCGGCAAGGGCCTGTGACAGCATGGGCGCACACGCACGGAACTGGAGGTGTGTTTCGCATGGAGCAGCTCAAACTCATCGGCACCGAAGAGGGTGTCCTCGTTCTGGCGACCGAGTCGGGCGAACGGTTCTCGTTGGCCGCTGACGAGACCCTGCGCGCGCAACTGCGCCGCCTCCAGCGCGACACCGAGCCCCGCGCCGTCCGCGCGAACCCGCGCGAGATCCAGGCGCACATCCGCTCTGGCCTCTCCGCCGAGGAGGTGGCCGAGCTCCTCGGCGCCCGGCTCGACGACGTCCAGCGATACGAACGCCCCGTGCTGGCCGAACGTGAGCACGTCGTCGGTCAGGCCCTCGCCGTGCCGGTGCTCATCGGTGGCGAACTCGACCCCGATGCGCAGCCGACTTTCGGTGCTGCCGTGCGCGCCAAGCTCGCCGAGGCCGGTGCGGTCGGTGAGCGGTGGACCAGCTGGCGCGAGGAGACCGGCTGGATCGTCAAGCTCGAGTTCACCTCGAACGAGGTGGGCCACGACGCGCGGTGGAGCTTCGACCCCCGGCGCAGCGCGCTCGCCCCGCTCAACGCCGACGCGACCCAGCTCTCGCGCCAGGGTTCGCTTCCCGAAGGACTCATCCCGCGCCTGCGGGCCCTCGACTCCTCGCCGCTGAAAGACGCCTCCCGCTTCGACAGCGGCGCCTTCGGCCCCCGGCGCGTCGAGCCCGAAGCCCACGTCACGGCGCCCGATGTGCGGGTGCCCACGGCCGCCGCTGTGCAGGAGGCCGCAATCAAGCGGGCTCCGGACGGCGCCGTCACCTCGGCCGAGACCGCCGACCTTCTCGAGGCCCTGCGCCGGCGCCGCGGCCAGCGCGAGTCGATGCCCGGCGATGAGACGGAGGCGCGTCCGGCGCACAGTCCCGTGGCGCTGTTCGACGCCCTCGAACCGGGCTACGACGACGCCCCACCGGCGAACGACGACAGCCCCTCCGACATCGACGACACGGTGATCAGCGAGAGCGCCCGCAACCGCAAGGGCCGCACGTCGATGCCCTCGTGGGACGAGATCGTCTTCGGCGCGCGCACCGAGGATGGTTCCTGAGCCCGTCGAAGGGTGGTCCCTGAGCCTGTCGACGGGCGGTTCCTGAGCCTGTCGAAGGGTGGTTCCTGAGCGTCAGCGGGCGAATGCGCCGAGGCGGATGAGCGGCACGATCCGCTCCTGATCGGTGAGCGATCCGTGTTGCCCGATCATGCGCTGCGGCCGCTTGTCTTTCACACGGTCGTCGTAATAGGCGACGCCGGCCCGTGCGGCCACCAGCACGTCGCCGATGCGCGGCGCCACATCGGGCGCGACCTCGCGGCCGAACAGACCCGCCGCGATCGCCTCCGCGCGCGAGAACACCCACGCGCGCTCCCCCTCGGCATCCTGCCAGCGGCCGAGGACGGCCGCCGGGTCCTCGTCGGCATACAGGTGGAGCATGCGCGGCTCCCCCGCGATGAGCGTGACGTCGTGCAGCAGCGGATCGCCGGCGCGGAGGAGGACGTGGCGTTCTGCCGGCACGTCGACCATGCCGTGGTCGGCGGTGAGCACGGCACCGACGCCGGCCGGAAGCGCCGAGTCGAACCGCTGCACCTGCGCGTCGAGCGCCTCCAGTCGCGTGAGCCACCGCTCGCTCTCCCACCCGTGGGCGTGCCCGGCGGTGTCGAGCTCCGAGAGGTAGAGGTAGATGAGCGCACCGGGGTGGCGCGTCGCCAGCCGTGCGGCCTCCGCGAAGCGCTCGGCCGGATCGGCGACACCCACGAAGGTCGCTCCGCGCTGGATCGCCCGGGTGAAGCCGGTGGTCGCGTACGACGGGTTCGACACGACGAAGCAGGGGCGGCCCGACGCCGCCTCGCGCGCGAGCAGCGGCGCGCTGCGCTGCCAGCTCCCGGGATCGAGCCCATCGGTCTCCCACCCCTGCAGCTGGTTGACCGCGTGCGCCACACCCGGGACGCGGGCACTGTAGCCGACGATCCCATGGAGGCCGGGGCTCTCACCGGTGAGGAGGCTTGTGAGCGCCGCGGCGGTCGTCGACGGGAAGACGGTGCGGGCGGCATCCTTCTTCGCCATCCGGCCGGTGAGGAAGCGGGCGTGACCGGCGCGCGCGGAGAGGTTGCCGCGGCCGAGCCCGTCGATCATGACGACGATGGCCGACCGGGCCTCCGGAAACCAGTCCGGGGCTCCGGTGAGCGCCCCCAGAACCTGCGGCAGGACACCGGTGAGGCTCCGGGCCGACGGCGGGTCGGCGGGTAGGCTGAGAGACATCGGGGCCAGTCTCGCATACGGCGGACCGGCCCCTTCCCGTCACCGGAGGAACCTGTAGATCCATGGCAGCTTCGCGCCCCGCATCGATCCCCGCCGACCACGGTCGCATCGAAGATGTGGACGTCTCGTCGGAGATGGAGGCGTCGTTCCTCGAATACGCGTACTCGGTCATCTACTCGCGGGCGCTGCCGGATGCGCGCGACGGACTCAAGCCCGTCCAGCGCCGGATCCTGTACCAGATGGCCGACATGGGCCTGCGCCCCGACCGCGGCCACGTCAAGAGCGCCCGCGTCGTCGGCGAGGTGATGGGGAAGCTCCACCCGCACGGCGACACGGCCATCTACGACACGCTCGTGCGTCTCGCCCAGGACTTCGCGCTGCGCGTGCCGCTCGTGGACGGCCACGGCAACTTCGGCTCGCTCGACGACGGGCCCGCCGCGGCCCGGTACACGGAGGCGCGCCTCGCGCCGGCCGCCATGGCCCTCACGGAGAACCTCGACGAAGACGTCGTCGATTTCGTGCCGAACTACGACGGCCAGTTCCTGCAGCCCGATGTGCTTCCGGCGGCTTTCCCCAATCTGTTGGTGAACGGCGCGACGGGCATCGCGGTCGGCATGGCGACCAACATGGCCCCCCACAACCTCATCGAGGTCGTCGCCGCTGCCATCCACCTCCTCGAGCACCCCGATGCGACACTTCCCGAGCTCATGGAGTTCGTCCCCGGCCCCGACCTTCCCGGCGGGGGCGTGATCGTCGGTCTCGACGGCATCAAAGACGCCTACGCCTCCGGTCGGGGCACATTCCGCACGCGCGGCAAGGTCTCGGTCGAATCGCTCGGCCCCCGCCGCACCGGGCTCGTGGTCACCGAACTGCCGTACATGGTCGGCCCGGAGCGGGTGATCGAGAAGATCAAGGATGCCGTCACCGCCAAGAAGCTCACGGGCATCGCGGACGTCGTCGATCTCACCGACCGCAACCACGGCCTCCGGCTCGTCATCGGCATCAAGACCGGGTTCGATCCGAATGCCGTGCTCGACCAGCTGTACCGCCTGACGCCCCTCGAGGACTCGTTCGGCATCAACAACGTCGCCCTCGTCGACGGACAGCCCCAGACGCTCGGCCTCAAGGAGATGCTCCGCGTCTACCTCGACCACCGCATCCAGGTCGTCACCCGCCGTAGCCGTTTCCGGCTCGCGCGTCGCCAGGAGCGGCTGCACCTCGTCGAAGGCCTCCTCATCGCGATCCTCGACATCGACGAGGTGATCCAGGTCATCCGCAGCTCCGACGACGGCGAGCAGGCCCGCACCCGCCTGATCGACGTGTTCGAGCTCACCCAGCTGCAGGCCGAGTACATCCTCGAGCTGCGCCTGCGACGCTTGACGAAGTTCTCGCGCATCGAGCTGGAGAACGAGCGTGCGACGCTCCTCGCCGAGATCGCGGCCCTCGAGACCCTGCTCGGCAGCGACGCGCTGCTGCGCGCGCAGGTCGCGCGCGAGCTCGACGCCGCCGCCGACGCCTACGGCACGCCGCGCCGCACGCTCCTGCTCAACGGCGGTCCGGTCGCCCCGCGCTCACGGTCGGCCGCGCCCGCCGACCTGCAGATCGCCGATGCGCCTTGCCGTGTCTTCCTTTCGGCCACCGGACGGATGGTGCGCGCCGAGCTCGCCACCGACGACGCCGGAGGCGGCGTCGTGCCGCCGGCGCGTCGCTCCAAGCACGACGCGATCCGCGCAGCCGTCGATTCGACCACGCGCGGTTCGCTGGGCGCCGTCACGAGCGCCGGCCGGCTCGTCCGCTTCTCCCCGGTCGATCTGCCCTCCGTTCCCGGCAACTCGGTGCAGGTGGCCGCCGGAACGAAGGCCGACGCGTACGTCGGCCTGAGCGGCTCGGAGCACGTCGTCACGATCGTCGCCCTCGACGCCGGCGAGCCCCTGGCCCTGGGGACGCTCCAGGGCACCGTCAAGCGTGTGTCGACGGCGGAGCTGGCTCCGGGCAAGGGTGAGGTGGAGATCATCGCCCTCAAGCCCGGAGACCGCGTCGTGGGCGCCGCGCTCGCGGGAGACGATGCCGAACTGGTCTTCGTCTCCAGCGATGCGCAGCTGCTGCGATTCGGCGCCGATCAGGTGCGACCGCAGGGGAAGACCGCCGGCGGCATGGCCGGCATCCGTCTCACCCCCGGCGAGCATGTCGTCTCCTTCGGCGTCGTCACCGACCCCACGGACGCGGTCGTGGTGACCGTCGCCGGCGCCACCGGCGCGTTGGCGGGCACCGACGCGGGCACGGGGAAGGTGTCGGCGTTCGCGGAGTTCCCCGCGAAGGGACGGGCCACGGGCGGTGTCCGCGCCCAGCGGTTCCTGCGGGGCGAAGACACGCTCACACTCGCGTGGGCCGGCGTCGAACCGCGCGCGGTCGGGGCGGACGGCGCCGTGCGCCAGCTGCCCGACCCCGGAGCGAAGCGGGATGCGTCGGGCTCGCCGTTCGAGGCCGTGATCGGCGCCGTCGGCACCGTCATCTCCTGACGCCCGGCTGCTCCCGACGTCCGTGACCGCGGCGACTCAGCTGAGGGTGACGATGCGCAGCTGCGCCGCGCGGATGAGCACCTGGATGCGGTCGCGCACGCCCCATTTCGACGTGATGCGGCCGAGGTGGGACTTCACGGTCGCCTCGGAGACGAAGAGCTCGTTGGCGATCTCCGCGTTCGACATCCCCTTCGCGAGCAGCACGACCACTTCGAGCTCACGCTCCGTGAGCGCCTCATCGCGCCCAAGCTGCCGCGGCGCCGGCGGCTCGTTCTCCTGGATGGAGGCGACGAGATTCTCGGCCACGCGCGGCGACAGGACGTAGCCACCGTCGAAGGCGAGCCGCGCCGCGTCGAGGATGCGCTCGGGCGACGTGTCCTTCACGAGGAACCCCGACGCGCCCGCGCTCAACATCGGCACCACGACCCGCTCGGTGGAGAACGTCGTGAGCGCGACGATCTTCAGACCCGGGAACTCGCGGGTCAACCGCTTCGTCGCCTCGATGCCGTCCATGATCGGCATCTGCACGTCCATCAGTACGACGTCGGGGTGGACGGCGCGCACGAGCGCGATCGCATCGGCGCCGTTGGCCGCCTCCCCGGCGACCTCGAACCCGTCCGCGGACTCGAGGAACACCCGCAGGGCGGCACGTACCAACGACTCGTCGTCCACGACGATCACCCGGATCACATCAGTCACGTGGCCCATCTTACGAACAGGCGATGGGCACCCCGGACCGGAGATCTACGACGAAAGTCGCAAGTGATGTAGCCATTGGTCGGTCGCAACGGAGGACGTCTGTTTGAAGAATCGATTCGAGACATTGCAGGAGGTGAATCTCATGGGTATCTTCTACGTTTTTGGCAAGATGATCGGGATTTTCCGCTGATCCCGGAACACGGGATAATCGGGAGGTGACCGATCTCCGACCGACGCTGTGGACACGCTTTCGTGCTCCATTTTGGACCTATCAGCCCCTTCGCGCGGGAGCGCGGCGGGTTGTGCTGGTCATCGTCGCCGTCGTCCTGATCGTCGACTCGCTTCTGCGGGCCACCGATACCGCCCAGACCACGCTCCTCGGCGCCATCGTCGGGACGGCGCTGATCATCGTGATCGCACTGTTCGCGTGGCGTCCACCGGCAGCGGCCGTCGCCCTCATCGGGTTCATGGCCCTCGCCGCCGTCTTCGGGGTCTCCACCGAATACCTCATCGGCATGGCGCTGGTCGTCGGGCTCGTCTCGGCTACCTGCAGTCCCGCGCTCACCCTCATCTACTCGGTCACCGTGATCGCCTGGGCGATCGCCGAGGCCCTCCGTCCGACCCGGTTCTTCGAGCCGGCCGGCGTCTTCATCATCCTCATGCTGGGGCTCGCGAGCTTCTTCATCGGGCTCACCATCCGTCAGCAGTACAGCCGGTGGCTGAAGCTGTCGGCTCAGGTGGAGGAGAACGAGCGTGAGTTGGCCGACCAGCTGCGACGGGAGCGTGACCTCATCGCCGACGAGCTGCACGACATCGTCGCGCACGAGATCACCATCGTGGCCCTCCACGCCGCCGTCCTCGATCGCACGAAAGACGACAGCACCCGGCAGCTGTCGCAGACCGCGATCCGCGAGGCCGCCGTGCAGGCGCTCACCGACATCCGCCGCGTGCTCGGCATGGTCCGCGGCGAAGAGAACCTCACCCCCGAGCGCGTACCCTCCCCCGACACCCTCGACGCGACGATCGGCGCCGTCGTCAAAGAGCTGGAGATGGCCGGCATCGCCGTGAGCGTGGCGGTGCCCGATGAGATCCGGCTCCCCAACGCGTCGCTGCTGGCACTCATCCGTGTCATCCGTGAGAGCTCGACGAACGTCCTCAAGCACGCCACGGGCGCACGGCACGTCCGCATCGCCGTGACGGTGCAGCACGGCTGGGTGAACCTCGAATTCTCCGACGACTCCCCGGCGGCCAGCACGGCCGGACTCCCCTCCTCCGGCTACGGGATCATGCGGCTCCGCGAGCGTTTCCGCGTCTTCGGCGGCACCTTCGAGGCCGCGCGCAGCAGGAAGGGCTGGGTCGTGACCGCGTCGCTGCCCCTCGCGGCCTGACGCCGGGCCGGAGCGAACCTAGACGAAAGTCGCAAGCGGACTAGGCGAACGTCGACGTCGAACGCGACCTCTGGTCCGTAATCTTGATTCAGCCGAAGGACCGACCCCCCAGCGGTCCCTTCACTTGCGAACGGCACATGTGACCCCGGTCATTCGGGGATGAAGAGTCGCTTTGCGCCTTCGTCGACCGGAAGCATCGAGCCCAGACGCACGGCACTGCCCGGGACCGACCCCCCAGATCGGTCCCGGGCCCTCCGTGTTTTCGGGCGGGAGTTCGGGTCAGGCGTCGATCGACTCGCGCGACAGGCGGTCGCTCGAGCTGACGATGAAATCGCGCCGTGGCGCGACATCGCTTCCCATGAGCAGCTCGAACACCCGCGACGCCGCCTCGGCATCCTGCACGCGGACACGGCGGAGCGTGCGGCCGGCACGGTCCATCGTCGTCGTGGCGAGCTGGTCGGCATCCATCTCCCCCAGCCCCTTGTAGCGCTGGACGGGCTCCTGCCAGCGCTTCCCGGCCTTCTGCAGCTTCGACAGCAGGGTGTGCAGTTCCTGTTCGGAGTAGGTGTAGATCGTGTCGTTCGGCTTGGAGCCGGGATTCGGCACGATCACCCGGTGCAGGGGCGGCACCGCCGCATACACCCGGCCGTCCTCGATGAGCGGGCGCATGTAGCGGAAGAAGAGCGTGAGCAGGAGGGTGCGGATGTGCGCGCCGTCGACGTCGGCGTCGCTCATCAGGATGACCTTGCCGTAGCGCGCCGACTCGAGGTCGAACGACCGGCCGGAGCCGGCGCCGATCACCTGGATGATGGCAGCGCATTCGGCGTTGGAGAGCATGTCGCTGATCGACGCCTTCTGCACGTTGAGGATCTTCCCGCGGATGGGGAGGAGGGCCTGGTACTCGCTGTTGCGCGCGTTCTTGGCGGTGCCGAGAGCCGAGTCGCCCTCCACGATGAACAGCTCGGTCTGGGCGATGTCGGTCGTGCGGCAGTCCGCCAGCTTGACGGGCAGTGACGAGCTCTCGAGCGCGTTCTTGCGCCGCTGCGTCTCCTTGTGGGTGCGCGCGGAGATGCGCGCCTTCATCTCGGAGACGACCTTGTCGAGCAGCAGCGACGTCTGCGCCTTGTCGTCGCGCTTCGTCGAGGCGAACCGCGCAGCGAGCTCGCGGGTGACGACGTTCGCGACGATGTTGCGCACCGCCGGGGTCCCGAGGATCTCCTTCGTCTGGCCCTCGAACTGGGGTTCCGGAAGCCGCACGGTGAGCACCGACGTGAGGCCCGCCAGGATGTCGTCCTTCTCGATCTTCTCGCCCGAGCCCACCTTCAAGCGTCGCGCGTTCTGCTGGATCTGATCGCGGACGACCTTCATGAGCCCCTGCTCGAAGCCGGCTTGGTGCGTGCCGCCCTTCGGCGTGGCGATGATGTTGACGAACGAGCGCCCGACCGTCTCGTAGCCGGTTCCCCATCGGAGGGCGAGGTCGACGTGGCAGGCGCGCTCGACCTCGGTCGGCACCATCGCTCCGGTGGGCTGCAGCACCGGGACGGTCTCGGTGAAGGTCCCCTCGCCGCTCAGCCGCCAGGTGTCGGTGATGGGGGTGTCGGGTGCCAGGAAATCGGCGAACTCCGAGATCCCGCCGTCGAACCGGTAGCTGGTCGAGCTGGGTTCGGTGCCCGAGAGCGACGACGGGCGCTCGTCGTCGATGACGATCTCCAGCCCCGGCACGAGGAACGCGGTCTGGCGCGCGCGCTGCTCGAGCTCGTCGAGGTGGAACGCGGCATCCTTCGTGAAGATCTGGCGGTCGGCCCAGTAGCGGATGCGCGTGCCCGTGACTCCCTTGGCGACCTTGCCGACGACCCGCAGCTCGCTGGAGCGCTCGAACGGCGTGAACGGAGAATCGGGCGACGGACCTGCGAACGTCCCCGGCTCGCCGCGGTGGAAGGACATCGCGTAGGTCTTGCCGTTGCGGTCCACCTCCACATCGAGTCGCTCGGAGAGCGCGTTGACCACAGAGGCGCCGACGCCGTGGAGGCCGCCGGAGGCGGCGTAGGAACCGCCGCCGAACTTTCCGCCGGCATGGAGCTTCGTGAAGACGACCTCGACGCCGGTCAGGCCCGTGCGCGGCTCGACATCCACCGGGATGCCGCGCGCGCGGTCCCGCACCTCGACGCTGCCGTCGGGGTGGAGGCGGATGTCGATGCGCGTGCCGAACCCGCCGAGGGCTTCGTCGACCGAGTTGTCGATGATCTCCCACACGCAGTGCATGAGGCCCCGCGAGTCGGTGGACCCGATGTACATGCCGGGACGCTTGCGGACGGCCTCGAGGCCTTCGAGCACCTGGAGGTGATGGGCGGAATACTCGGAGGTCACAATCCTCAAGCGTATCCAGCCCCTGCGACACCGACGGCAGGACACACGAGACGCGCCGGTCCCGGTCCTCTCGGGCGCATTCCCGCGTACGCGCACAGCGAAATGTGACCGGATCTCGGCATGGATCCCGGATACGCGTGGTTGTATGTGAGGCATCCGCACCGACTGGGATGCACTATCCCCACCTATCGAGGAGGCCCCGAAATGAGCATGACTGACACCGCTGAGCCCACCGCCGTCCTCGACTACCGCCTCACCGCGGGAGATCGGTGCGATTCGTGCGGAGCCCAGGCGTACATCGCCGCCGAGGTCAACGGGAGCGAGCTCCTCTTCTGCGCCCACCACGGCCGGAAGTACGAAGAGAAGCTCCGCGCCGTCGCCACCAGCTGGCACGACGAGACCGCCCGCCTGATCGACGCCCGGTGAGCGCGCTCTCCTAGACTGGTGAAGATCATCTCCACCAGTCCGGGAGGACGCCCCCATGCCTTCGAGCGCCCTCGCGCCACGTGACCGTCTGCGATTCCTCTGGCAGCGCGCTCGCGGTTTCGACGTCCGATCGGTGACCGACCGGGCCAAGAAGACGGCGCGGATCCACGGACGGAGCTATCCCCTCGTTCTCGTCGACATGCTGTGGTCGGCTGGCGTGAAACGCGTCGGGTTCAACGACTACATCGAGTTCGACTTCGCGATCCTGAACCGCGCCGAGCGTGCGACCTGGGTGACCAGTCCCCTCGCACTCGAACTCTCCAAGAAGTTCGACGATCCGGCGTTCGTCCATCACTTCCACCACAAGATCGAGTTCAACCGCCTCTTCGACCGCTTCCTGGGCCGCGAATGGCTGGACCTCGAAACGGCCGGGCCGGATGAGCTGCGGGCCTTCGCCGAGCGCCACCCGGTGGTCATCGGGAAGATGCCGGTGAGCAAGTCCGGATTCGGCGTCAGCCGCTACGACACGTCGACCGTGACAGACTGGCCGGCCTTCCACGCCGAGCTCGTCGCCAAGGGCGAGGTGCTCGTGGAAGAGCGGATCACGCAGCATCCCGCGCTGGAGGAGATCGCGCCCGGAACGGCCAACACGACCCGGGTCACGACGTTCGTGAAAGACGACGGCACGGTCGAGATCATCAACATGGCCCAGAAGTTCGGGCGCGGCAAGGTGAGCGACCAGGGCGCGTTCGGCGGCTTCTACACCGCGCTGCACGAGGATGGCCGTGCGATGGGCATGGGCTACGACATCCACGGCGAGCTGTACGAGACCCACCCCGACACCGGACGCCGCATCGCCGATTTCCAGCTCCCCGGAATGGCCGGGATCCGTGACCTCATCACCGAGGTCGCGCTGGTCGTCCCGCAGGTGCGCTACGTCGGATGGGACATCGTCGCCACCGCGGACGGGCCCGTGCTCGTCGAGGGCAACTGGGGCGCCGGCGTGTTCGAGAACAAGCCCACGGCCACCGGCATCCGCCGAGGTCATCTGCCGCGCTATCGTGCGGCGATGGGCATCTGACTACGCGAGCCGCCGCGCGGAGGGGCCCGCTCAGGCTGCGCGGATGATGCCGAGCGGCGTCGACTGGTGGCCCTGACCGAGCGGATTGTCGCTCAGGATGCGCACGAGACGCTGCTCCCCCGGCTTGTCGAGCGTCGAGCCCAGGATGTTGCCGCCGATGTCGTTGATGTCGACCACCGCGACCTCCGCGACGCCTCCGAGAAGCGCCTTCAGGCGTGCGGCGACCGCGTCGGGCTCGGTCGGACCGAGCACCACGGCCTGGTTGTACGGCGGAATCGTGCCGCTCGTCGGTCCGTCGATCGCGCGTGCCTTGTCCCCGGCGATGCGGTAGAAGTCGCCACGACGTCCGAACAGCTTCGTGACGGCGCTGACGCCGGCGGCGAAGAGGATGCGGGGCGTTCCGCACTCGCGGAGTGCCATCTCCATCGTCTCGGGCATGCCGAGACCGATCCCGTAGGACGTCCGGGTCACGTACTTGGAGAGGAACCGGGCGAGGCGTCGCGGCTGGATCTCGTCGAGGGAGTATGAGCGGCCCTGCGTGATCGCGACGATCTTCTCGGTCACGAACAGCAGATCGCCGGGGCGGACCGCATCCTGGGCGTACTCGACGATGAAGGCGTCGAGGTCGTCGCCGGGCATGACGACCCGCGTGCGGATCGGCAGTCGCGCGAACGACGAACCGTCGATCGTGACCGTGAGCGCCTTGCCGTCATTGGGGACGTCGGCGTTCATTCGAGGTAGTCCCGCAGCGACTGCGAGCGCGACGGGTGACGGAGCTTGGCCATCGTCTTCGACTCGATCTGGCGGATCCGCTCCCGCGTGACGCCGAAGGTGTCGCCGATCTGGTCGAGCGTCTTCGGCTGGCCGTCGCCGAGACCGAACCGCATCCGGATGACGCCCGCCTCCCGCTCGGAGAGCGAATCGAGCAGCGATTCGAGCTGACGCTGCAGCATCGTGAAGCCGACAGCATCGGCGGGGACCACGGCTTCGGTGTCCTCGATGAGGTCGCCGAACTCGCTGTCGCCGTCTTCGCCGAGCGGAGTGTGCAGGGAGATGGGCTCGCGGCCGTACTTCTGGACCTCGATGACCTTCTCGGGCGTCATGTCGAGCTCGCGGCTGAGCTCTTCCGGCGTGGGTTCGCGGCCGAGGTCCTGGAGCATCTGGCGCTGGACGCGGGCGAGCTTGTTGATGACCTCGACCATGTGCACGGGGATGCGGATGGTGCGGGCCTGGTCGGCCATCGCGCGGGTGATCGCCTGGCGGATCCACCACGTCGCGTACGTCGAGAACTTGAATCCCTTGGTGTAGTCGAACTTCTCGACCGCACGGATGAGGCCGAGGTTGCCCTCCTGGATGAGGTCGAGGAACTGCATTCCACGACCTGTGTAGCGCTTGGCGAGCGAGACGACGAGGCGGAGGTTCGCGCCGAGCAGGTGGCTCTTCGCGCGCTGACCGTCACGGGCGACCCACTGCAGGTCGAGCCCGAGTTGCTTCGACTTCTCCGCCGCCGACATGTGCGACAGCTTCTCCTCGGCGAACAGTCCCGCCTCGATGCGCATCGCGAGCTCGACCTCTTCGGCCGCGTTCAGCAGCGGAACCTTGCCGATCTGCTTCAGGTAGTCCTTCACGGGGTCGGCGGTCGCGCCCGTGATCATCGTCGAGTAGACCGGGACGTCGTCTTCGTCGCTGGAGGAGATGACGATCGCGCCGGTGGGCAGCGGCTCGGTGAAGGCGGGCTTCGCCTTCTCGTCGTCATCCTCGTCATCCTCGTCGTCGGCCGCGGCCTTCTTCGCGTCCGGCGTCGCCGGGGCGGCGTCGTCGGACACCGGGTCGGTGTCGCTCTCGTCGAGGTCTTCGACTTCGACGTCGCCGTCGACCTCGTCGTCGAGGTCCTCGTCGGCATCCTTCGCCTTCGTGCGGCTCTTGGCCGGCGCTGCCTTCGCGGCGGCCTTGGCGGGGGCCTTCTTCGCCGCTGCGGTCGTGGTCTTCGCTGCGGCGGTCTTGGCGGGCGCCTT
>JACEFY010000230.1 GCA_016807485.1 Stenotrophomonas maltophilia
GCGAGCTCGTCGCCGGCGACGGTCACGACGTCGTGGCCGGCGGCCTGCACGAGGGCCGCATCGTCGGTGTGGTCGGCATCCGCGCCGGCGTAGGCGGCATCCAGCACCGTCCGCCGGAACCCCTGCGGGGTCTGAGCGGCCGCGAGCTCGGACCGGTCGAGGGCGGCGACGACCCGCGCGCCGTCGACCCGCTTGACCGTGTCGACCACGGGGAGCACGGGGAGCACCGCGTCGTGGCCCGCCTGGAGCGCCGCCACGACGCGGGTGAAGACGGCGGACGGGGTGAACGCGCGCGCGGCGTCGTGGACGAGGACGTGATCGACGTCGGGCCAGACCGCGTGCAGCCCGGCAGCCACCGACTCCTGCCGCGTGCGGCCGCCCGCGACGACCGACACCAAGTCGCCGCGCGAACCAGCGACGGCGCGCGCCTCGGTGAGTGCGTCGCCGACCCGGTCTGCCGGCGCGACGACGATCACCTGCGCCAGCGGGCCCGCGAGAACCCCCGCAAGTGCGTGGTGGAGTACGGAGCGGTCGTCGATGCCGACGAACGCTTTGGGCGTCCCGGCACCCAGGCGGGTGCCCGAGCCGGCCGCCACCACGATGACGGCGACGTGCGGGGTCGGGACGGCGTCGGAGGTCATGGCTCCGACACTACCGAGTCAGCTCGCGAGGACCTCGTCGAGCACGGCCGAAGCGTGCTCTTCGTCGGCCTTGAGCGCCAGGGCGATCTCGGACACGAGGATCTGGCGCGCCTTGGCGAGCATGCGCTTCTCACCGGCGGAGAGACCCCGGTCCTGATCGCGGCGCCACAGGTCGCGGACGACCTCGCTCACCTTGATGACGTCGCCGGACGCGAGCTTCTCGAGGTTCGCCTTGTACCGGCGCGACCAGTTGGTGGGCTCCTCCGTGAACGGAGCGCGCAACACGTCGTAGACGCGCTCGAGACCGTCCTGGCCGATCACATCGCGGACACCCACGAGATCGACATTGTCTGCGGGGACCTCGATGATCAAGTCACCCTGGGTGACGTTGAGCTTCAGGTATTTCTTGGTCTCGCCCTTGATGACCCGGTCTTTGACCTCGATGATCGTAGCGGCCCCGTGGTGCGGATAGACGACCGTCTCGCCAACCTCAAAAAGCATGCAGTTATGTCCTTTCGGCAACCTCAAGGATACCACAGCGGTTATACGCTAAGGTTCGCCGGCTGGGCGTTGTGGAGCACGTGGGCGACAGCCCGATCCCCATAGAATGGACGACGATACCGTCTGCCCTCTGGAGGATCCGTGAACTCGCGTCTGCTCACCTCGCTCGCCCTCGGCACCGCGCTGATCCTCGGCACCACCGGCTGCAGCATGATCACCACGCACGCGACGACGATCCCGTATTCGGCGGCCGACGGCGTGAACATCCCCGACTCCGGACCCCTCAAGGTGCGCAACGCCCTGCTGGTGGCCGACGAGTCCGGATCGACCGCGAACTTCCTCGCGGCGATCGTCAACGACACCGACACCGCGGCGACCCTCCTGGTCGGGCTCGACGGTGCCAACCCGACGGGGCGCGTGCCGGCCCACTCATCGGTGAGCCTCGGCTTCGACGGCTCCGAGCCGCTGCTGTTCCGCAAGCTCGATTCGGCGCCGGGCACGAACGTCGAGCTCACGTTCCAGTCGGGCGAAGCAGAGGGCGTCGCGTACTTCGTGCCCGTGCTCGACGGCACGCTCGACTACCTCGCGGACTTCGTCCCCCAGAGCTGACCGCACGCTCGGGTATCAGCCCTCGAAGCGGTAACCCAGTCCCCGCACCGTGAGAAGCATGACGGGCTCGCTCGGGTTCTCCTCGATGCGCGATCGGATGCGCTTGATGTGCACATCGAGGGTCTTGGTGTCGCCGAAGTAGTCACTCCCCCACACCCGGTCGATCAGCTGGCCGCGCGTGAGGACGCGCCCGGTGTTGCGCATCAGCACCTCGAGGAGCTCGAACTCCTTGAGCGGCATGGCGATGACCGACCCGTCCACCGAGACCGTGTGCCGGTCCATGTCCATCGACACCCGCCCGGCTGCCACGATCCGATCGTCGAGGTCGAGGTCGGGGCCTTCCGACCGCCGCAGCACGGCGCGCATCCGCGCCAGGAGTTCGCGGGACGAGTAGGGCTTGGTGACGTAGTCGTCGGCGCCGAGCTCGAGCCCGACGACGATGTCGATCTCGGAGTCCTTCGCCGTCAGCATGATGATCGGCACACCGGAGGTCGTCCGGATGATGCGGCACACCTCGGTTCCCGGCATCCCGGGGAGCATCAGATCGAGGAGGACGATGTCGGCGCCGCGCGTGCCGAACGCGTCGAGCGCGGCGGGGCCGTCTTCGGCGATCTCCACTTCGAACCCCTCGCGGCGCAGCAGGTAGGCGAGGGGGTCGGCGAGATCGGGCTCGTCTTCGACGATCAGCACGCGCGTCATGGGGTCTTCTCCCGGTCGACGGCCGCAGCGGGCGCGGCCTTCTTCTTCTTCTTGTTCTTCTTCGCCCCACGCTTCCCGTGCGGAAGGTCGGGCGGTGGATCGATGGCGGGCAGGCGCACGGTGAACGTCGATCCGCGCCCGGGGCGCGACCACAGTTCGATCTCGCCGCCGTGCCGCTGGACCGCGTGCTTGACGATCGACAGGCCGAGGCCGGTGCCGCCGGTGCGGCGCGATCGCGCCTGGTCGGCCCGGTAGAACCTCTCGAAGACGCGGCGCTGCTCGTCTTCGGAGATGCCGATGCCGCGATCGGTGACCGCGATCGCGACGACGCCGTCGATCACCTTCACACCCACCCCGACCTGCGCACCTGCGGGCGAATACGCGATGGCATTGGCGACGAGGTTGGCGAGCGCCTCGGTGAGCACCTGGACGTCGCCGCGGACGTAGGCGCCGCGCGCGCCCCCGCGCGAGACCGTGATGTCGGCCGATGTCGCGGCGAGCGACTGCGATTCGATGGCCGCCGCGACCACCTCATCGACCGACACGTCGCGGAGCTCGGTCAGGTCGTCGGCCGACTGCAGGCGCGACAGGTTCATGATGCGCGACGTCAGCTGCCCCAGCCGGCTCGCCTCCGCCGTCAGCCGCGCGGCGAAGTGGCGCACCTGCGCGGGGTCGTCGGAGGCCGATTCGACCGCTTCCGCGAGGAGGGTGATGGCGCCGACGGGTGTCTTCAGCTCGTGGCTGGTGTTGGCGACGAAGTCGCGCCTCATCTCCTCGACGCGCTCGCGCTCGGTGATGTCGCGGATGACGACGAGGGTCAGTCGCGCGGTGATCGTGCTCGCCCGGGCCGTCACCAGGCGCGGCTCGATCCCGCGGCGAAGGCGCAGCGTGTCGGATTCGGGATGCTCGGCACGCCGCGCCGCCCGCACGAGCAGGCGAAGGTCGTCGCCCGGAAGGTCCTGCCCCTCCTGCATCCCGAAGAGCTCGGCCGGCGGCGAGGCCGCGACGATCAGAAGAGAACTGTCGACCACCACCGCGACGTCGTCCATGCCCTGCAGCACCGACCGCGTGCCGTCGGGCAGCTCGAAGGAGGCTTCCATCCGCGCCCGGTCGCGGGCCCGGAGCGCCACGAGGACCAGCGCAGCGAGGGCGCCGCCGATGAGGACGCCCACCACGAGCGCGACGAGCGCCGCCTGTGACGAGTCCATGCCTCCAGCGTAGGGCGGGCGGTATGGGCGTCGCGGACGTTTGCGCCCCGGACGACGCGATCCTCCGCAGTGTTCACTGCCCCGGCACCATTCGTTAACCTTCGAGGGAGAAGATCACCAGGTCTGCGCCGAGCGCCTGCCCGGTGTGAAGAGGAGAGGTTCCCAGATGCGCGAAGTGTTCCACCAGTCGCTCGAGGATGTGCAGTCGCGCCTCGTCGAGATCTCCGAGCTGGTCACGGTCGCGATCGAGCGCGCCACGAAGGCGTTCGGGACGAGCGACGTCGGACTGGCCGAAGAGGTCATCGAGGCAGATCAGATCATCGACGACAAGGCGATCGAGCTCGACGAGCTCGCCATCCAGATCCTGGCGCGGCAGCAGCCGGTCGCACGCGACCTCCGCATCGTCGTCGCGGCGCTGCGCGTGAGCGCCTCGCTGGAGCGGATGGGCGACATCGCCGAGCACATCGCACAGCTGACGCGCATGCGCTTCCCCGAGCGCGCCATCCCGAAGGGCCTCAAGGGCACTTTCACGAAGATGGGCGAACTCGACGTGGAGGTGGCGCGGACCCTCACCGAGATCCTCCGCACCGAAGACCTGTCGCTCATCGAGACCCTCCGCACGCTCGACGACAAGCTCGACGACCACCACCTGTCGGTGTTCGAGAAGGTCCTCAGCGACAACTGGCAGGGCGAGGCCGGCGCGACCGTCGACGCCAC
>JACEFY010000231.1 GCA_016807485.1 Stenotrophomonas maltophilia
GGGGAGCGTGTCGGGCGCCGGCCCGCGCGACACCGAGATGGTGTGGGCGAGCGGGGCCGCGGCATCCTCCCCCACCCCGGAGAAGAACTCGGCATAGGTGTCGGCGACGCGCTGCGGGGTCGCCTTCAGACCCGGGCGGTCGGGGTCTTCCCCGATCGCCGCGAGGATGTCGCGGACGGCTGCGGCGACGCGGTCTCGATCGACGGCCACGTGCGACAGCCTAGGCGGTCGCGGGTCGAGCCTGCCCGGTTGCGCGGTGCGCCGGGGCCTTCTCGGGGGCCGTCTCGGCTTCGGCCGGCGTCGACGCGGCGAGTCCGGCGTGCTGGCGCGGCGGCACGTCGACCGGCGGGAGGGTGGAGACCGGGCGGTCGGACGATGACAGCCACTGCGGGCGCGGCGGGAGCTTCTTGACGTCTTTGAAGATCTCGGCGAGCTCGATGTGGTCGAGCGTCTCCTTCTCGAGGAGTTCGAGGGCGAGCTTGTCGAGCACGTCGCGGTTGGCGTTGATGACCTCGTAGGCCTCGTTGTGCGCCTGCTCGATGAGCGCGCGCACCTCACCGTCGACGCGTTCGGCGATGCGCTCGCTGAAGTCGCGGCCGTGGCCCATGTCGCGGCCCATGAACACCTCACCCGACGACGATCCGAGCTTGACGGGGCCGACGTCGGTGGTCATGCCGTATTCGGTCACCATCTTGCGGGCGATGCCGGTGGCCTTCTCGATGTCGTTGCTCGCCCCGGTGGTCGGGTCGTGGAAGACGATCTCCTCGGCGACGCGGCCGCCCATCGCGTAGGTGAGCTGGTCCTGCAGCTCGTTACGGGTGATGGAGTACTTGTCGTCGAGCGGCAGCACCATCGTGTAGCCGAGGGCCTTGCCGCGCGGGAGGATCGTGACCTTCGTCACCGGGTCGGTGTTGTTCATCGCGGCGGCGGCGAGGGCGTGGCCGCCCTCGTGGTACGCCGTGATGAGCTTCTCCTTGTCGCGCATGACCCGCGTGCGGCGCTGCGGACCGGCGATGACGCGGTCGATGGCCTCGTCGAGCGCGCGCATGTCGATGAGCTGGGCGTTCGAGCGGGCCGTCAGCAGCGCCGCCTCGTTCAGCACGTTGGCGAGGTCGGCTCCGGTGAAGCCGGGAGTCTTCCGCGCGATGACCGAGAGGTCGACCGACGGGGCGAGCGGCTTGCCGCGGCCGTGCACCTCGAGGATCTTCTGGCGGCCCTTCAGGTCGGGGGCGTCCACGCCGATCTGACGGTCGAAGCGGCCGGGGCGCAGGAGCGCCGGGTCGAGGATGTCGGGGCGGTTGGTCGCCGCGATCACGAGCACCGACGCCTTCGGGTCGAAGCCGTCCATCTCGACCAGCATCTGGTTGAGGGTCTGCTCGCGCTCGTCGTGACCGCCGCCCATTCCGGCGCCGCGGTGGCGCCCGACGGCGTCGATCTCGTCGATGAAGATGATCGCGGGGGCGTTCTCCTTCGCCTGGTTGAAGAGGTCGCGCACGCGGCTCGCGCCGACGCCGACGAACATCTCGACGAAGTCGGACCCGGAGATCGAGTAGAACGGCACGCCCGCCTCGCCGGCGACGGCGCGGGCGAGCAGCGTCTTGCCGGTTCCGGGAGGGCCGTACAGGAGCACGCCCTTCGGGATGCGGGCGCCGACGGCCTGGAACTTCGCGGGGTCCTTCAGGAAGTCCTTGATCTCCTGCATCTCCTCGATCGCCTCGTCGGCGCCGGCGACGTCGGCGAAGGTCACGGTCGGGGTCTCCTTCGTCACGAGCTTCGCGCGCGACTTGCCGAACTGCATGACCTTGCTGTTGCCGCCCTGGGCGGCGGAGAAGAAGAACCAGAAGAGCACACCGAGGAGGAGGAGCGGCAGGAGCAGCGACAGCAGGCTCTCGAAGAAGGTCGTGCGCGGCACGACGTCGTCGAAGCCGTCCTTCGGGTTGGCGGCGTCGATCGCGGCCACGACCTCGTCGGAGCGGGCGCCCACGTAATAGAACTGCACGTTCGACGATCCGTCGAAGTCGCTGGAGAGCGTGAGGTCGACCCGCTGGTCGCCGTCGGTGTTGGTCACCTCGGTGACCGTGTCACCTTTCAGAAGCTCGAGACCCTGTTGCGTCGTGATCTGCTTCGCGCCCGTGAGGGTCGAGATCAGCGACATCCCGATGAGCAGGAGGGCGCCGATCAGCAACACGTACAGGAACGGATTGCGCGTGAGCTTCTTGAAGTCCATGGTCCGCTCAGGCTACAACGGTGGGGCTATGCGAGGACTGTGCATTCGCGCAGGGCGAACCCCGGCATCCGTCAGCTGTAGACGTGCGGGGCGAGCACCGCGACGTCGCGGAGGTTGCGGTACTTCTCGGCGTAGTCGAGGCCGTAGCCGACGACGAAGTCGTTGGGGATGTCGAACCCGACGTACCGGCAGTCGATCTCGACCTTCGCGGCCTCGGGCTTGCGCAGCAGCGCCAGCACCTCGACCGACTCCGCCCCGCGGGAGGCGAAGTTCTCGAGCAGCCAGCTGAGGGTGAGGCCCGAGTCGATGATGTCCTCGACGATCAGCACGTGCTTGCCCGTGAGGTCGGTATCGAGGTCCTTGCGGATCTGCACGACGCCGCTGGACTTCGTGCCGGTGCCGTAGGACGAAACCGCCATCCAGTCCATCGCGATGTGGCACGGGAGGCGGCGGGCGAAATCGGCCATTACCATGACCGCCCCCTTGAGCACGCCGACGAGCAGGAGTTCGCTCCCGTCGTAGTCGACGGTCACCTGCTTCGCGAGCTCTTCGAGCTTCTCGTGGATCTGCTCCTCGGTCACCAGGACCGTGGAGAGCTGGTCAGCGATGTCGGCCGCGCGCATGCATCGAGCCTACTGCGGCGGGGCCCCGCGATGGATTCCGCGGGTGACACCGCTCCCACCGCGACTCTAAGCTGACGCCCAACGGGCGACGGCGCCCGGCACGACACCCGAAGGAGCACGACATGGCCGGACTTGACGACATTCTCACGATGCTGCCGATCGACAAGATCGCCGCACAGTTGGGGGTCGACCCCCGGACCGCGCAGGCGGCCGTCGAGCAGGGCGGCGGGGCCATTCTGAGCGGACTGCAGAAGAACGCCGAGACGCCGGAGGGTGCTTCGGCGATCGAAGCGGCGCTGAGCAAGCACGCCGGCGTCGGCGACGCGGTCGATGTGGATGCCGTCGACACGGCAGACGGCGAGAAGATCCTCGGTCACGTCTTCGGCGGGCAGGAGCAGGAGGTCGCGCGGAGCCTCACCGATGCCCCGCAGACGGCGGGCATCGACTTCGGCAAGCTCCTGCCGATGCTCGCGCCGATCGTCATGGGACTGCTCGCGAAGAACACCTCCGGCGGCAACGCGAGCGCGGGTGGCGCGGGCGGCGGCATCGGCGATGTCATCGGCGGACTGCTCGGCGGCGGCGGTCAGCAGGGCGGCTCCGGCGGTGGATTCGACATCGGCGGGCTGCTCGGCGGCCTCCTCGGCGGACGGAAGTAGTCGAGACCCGCGGGATGTCGCGCCGCGTCACTCCGGTGCGGTGATCTCGATCACCGCACCGCGGCGGGTGGCCCGGCATCCCGGCAGGTCGATCGGACCCTGCCCGCGCCAGTCGGTGACGAGGCGGGCGACTTCGAGCGTCTGCGCGCGGGTGAGGCTCTGACCGAACTCGCTCTGGACGACGTGCCGGATGATCCGGTGGCGGAGCGCGGCGGGGTTGGCCGCGAGCGCAGCCACCGACACCGCGATGCCGGCTTCGGCCGGTTCGACGATGTCTTCGATGGTCTCGTCGATCATCTCGGCGAAGGCCGCGGCATCCTCCCGGAGCTGGTCGGCGGTGCGCGCCAGAGCCTCGGCTACCCCTGGCCCGAGCTCGTCCTCGAGCACCGGCAGAACGTCTTGGCGCACACGCACCCGGAGGAAGCGGCTGTCGAGGTTGTGCGGGTCGTGCCAGGCGGGGAGCCCCTGCGCGAGGCACGCGGCGCGGGTGACCTCGCGACGCACGCCCAGCAGCGGACGGAGCCAGACCAGGTCGCCGTCGGCGCGTTCGGGCGCCATACCCGCAAGGCTCGTCGCCCCCGATCCGCGGGCGAGGCCGATGAGCACCGTCTCGGCCTGATCGTCGAGCGTGTGCGCCAGGAGGATCGCGCGCGCTCCGGCCGCCCGCGCCGCATCGCGGAGCGCCCGGCGGCGCACCTCTCGCGCGGCGGCTTCGAGCCCGCCCTCATCCCCCACCGTCACCGCCACGACGTGCGCCGACAGTCCGAGCTCGGCCGCCGCGGCGACGGCGCGCGCGGCGACGATGTCGGAGCCGGCCTGCAGGCCGTGGTCGACGACGACTGCCGTCGCGGTGATGC
>JACEFY010000232.1 GCA_016807485.1 Stenotrophomonas maltophilia
GAGATGTTCAGGACGGGGTCGTTCGCGCCCGCGCTCATCGCGTGCCCTCCTGACGCTCGAGCTCGCCGCGGATCTCGGATGAGATCGGGTCGAGCGTGCGGTTGGCGTACGCGACGTAGCCCATCGTGATGGCGAAGGTCGTGACGAACTGGCCGAGGCCCATCAGCAGGCCGACGGTGATGTCGCCCGAGACCCGCGTCGCCATGAACTCGGGGGCGAACGACGACAACAGCACGAACGCGAAGTACCAGACGATGAAGACCACCGTCAGCGGCCAGACGAAACTGCGGTGCTTCTTCTTGAGCTCGACGAACCGGGGCGATTCTTCGACTTCGATGTAGTCGATGCCTCCCGGTGGGGCGGCGTCGGCGGGGGACGATGACATGTGGCCTCCTTGCCTCATGGGGGTGAGCGTGCGCTCGCACGGCCGTCTTCGTCGACGGGCCGCGTGGTAGCCTCGACGCTACGAAAACGGGTGACGCGGCCGTCACCCCCGGAAGTAGGTAGCACGCGATGGCATTCCCCGCCCTCGCCAGCGACACCGAGTTGCTCTCTCGGGCCGTGGGTGAGCTGACGCAGCGCACCGGGCTCCCCGTCGCGTTCGGCGGATACGAGAACGCCAACGCGGTCGAGGTCACCGCCGTCGTCGGCAACCGCACGTCGCACCTCGCGGGTCTCGTGGTGCAGGCGTCGCGCGGGCTCGGCGGCCGGGCCCTCGTCGAGAAGCGGCCGCGCCTCGCGCTCGACTACCGTTCCTCGCGCAACATCACGCACGACTACGACCGTGCCGTGCTCGGCGAAGGCATCTCCACCCTCTTCGCCGTGCCCATCCTCGTGTCCGGTCGGGCCCGCGGGGTGCTGTACTGCGGTTCGTGGATGCCGGCTCCGTTCGGCGAGGGCACGGCGCGCACCGCCCTGCAGGTCGCCGGCGACCTCGCGACCGAGCTCCGTGTGCACGACGAGGTGCGCCGGCACCTCACGCTCACGCCGGAGCCGGCCGCACCGCCGCGCGTCGACGGTGCGATGCGCGAACAGCTGCGCGAGACCTACGCGGAACTGCGCGGCATCGCCGCGGACGTCCACGATGCCGACATCCGTCGCCGCCTGGCCGTGCTCGAGCAGCGGCTGTCGGAGCTCTCCCGCGACGAGGCCGAGCAGCACGAGGCACTCGACGTGCGGCTGTCGCGGCGTGAGCTGGATGTGCTGTCGTGCGCCGCCCTCGGGCAGACGAATGCGGAGGTCGCGGCGACCCTGTCGCTGCGCGAAGGCACGGTGAAGTCGTACCTGCAATCGGCGATGGCCAAGCTCGACGCCGGCACGCGCCACGCGGCGGTCGCCAAAGCGCGTCGCGCCGGCCTCCTTCCCTGAGTGGCAGATCTGACTAGGCTTCCCCCCATGGCCCGCAGAATCGTGCATCAGCTCGTCGACGACCTGGACGGAACCGTGCTGGAGGTCGGGAGCGGGGAGACGGTGCTCTTCTCCCTCGACGGCACCGCGTACGAGATCGACCTCACCGACGAGAACGCCGAGGCGCTCCGTTCCGCCTTCGCGCCCTACATCGCCGCGGCGCGGTCGGTGTCGGCGCGGGCCGGCGGCACCCCGCCGCGCGCCGGTCGCCCCGCCGCGCAGAAGCGCGCGGGCCAGCGCGACTACACGCCGGTGCGCGCGTGGGCCGCGGAGAACGGGTTCACCGTGTCGGAGCGTGGGCGGGTGCCCGCATCCGTGCTCGACGCGTACGACGCCGCGCACTGACAGCCGGCGCCGCTCAGAAGGCCGGCGCGGGTGAGAGCGGGGCGGAGAGCGGCCCACCCGCGCGATTCGCAGAGAGCCGATATATCACCCGTCGACTGCGGTTTCCCAGGATGCTGACGCATAATGGCAGAGGTGTCGCAGACGGCACGAGTATGCCGAATGAGGTTCTATGCCGTATCGCGACAAAGCCCGGGTGCAGGCCTGGGTCGATGAATTCCGTTCCGACCAGCGTGTGGACACCGCGGTCGATGTGCTCGAGAAGGACTTCACCGCCGGTCCGGAATCCGGTCTCGTCGTCGTGACCCTGCGGACCGTGTCGACGGTGACCTACATCCAGGCGGTCGTGACCGACGGGGTACCCAAGTGGGTGGTCACCTTCGAGCCGCGCTCCGAAGCGTTCGACCTCGACAGCGTGGGCGTGTCACAGCTCGCTCAAGATCTCGTCGCCCTCGCAAACCTCTGCACGTTCTTGCAGCTCAAGACCGACGAAGCCCTGCTCGCCTCCGCGTGAGCATGGCCGGCGTCACTCACAGGTAAGGCGCGACCGCTCCCGCAGTGAGGGCCAGACCCCCGGCGACCACACCGGAGACGGCGGCGGCCTTCTGGAAGACCCGCTGCACGTGGCGCTCACGGCGCTCCGCAGCGGGGTCGGGTACCGACAGCACCGCTCGCTTGGCCTCGCTGAGCGTGTCGTAGCGGCCGACCGGTGTCGCGCGCCCGTCGAAAGCGAGGTACGACCCGTCCTTGGCGCGGTCGACGGAGCCGAGGTACTCCCCCGCGCGGGAGACGACGTAGAGGCCGGTGTCGACGTGCGCCCATGTGGGAGCGGAGATGCCGGGGATCGTGAGGCTCATGCGGCCCTCCGCAGGTCGGCGGCGGCCACGGCCACGGGGCGCGAGACGGTCTCGGCAGCGGCGATGTCGAGCATGACGCCGCCCGAGGTGTTGGCCGCGTTGGCGAGTTCTTCGAGGTAGCGACGGTCGAGTGTCTCTTCCGCGCGGTCGAGCTCGAAGCGCAGGGGGATGGAGGCGTGCACCCAGATGGTCGACCGTCCCTCGGGGCAGTCGGCACGGGTCCATGAGACCGAGAAGCTCTCCGACCGCCGCAGCTTCGTCGTCGCGAGAACCCGGAGGTGGGCGAGCTCACGGTCGGGGATCTCGATCCCGTCGGTGGTGTTGCCGTAGTAGAGACGTCCCATGTCTGCTGCGCTCCTTCTGGTCGTTGTTGCTCTGCCGAAAGGTTACTCACAAGAAAAGTAGTTAGTCAAGCGAGATACACACCGGGTGTATAGTAAGTGCAGCAAGTAGCCAATCAACGTGCCGACATCGGCCGGAGGTGTCCATGACCGACCTCGACGACGTGCAGACCGTCGATGCTGTCCTGCGCGCATACGAGCGTTTCCGGGCCGCCGATACCGCGATGCTGGCGCGTGTACGCAGCCGCACCGGGCTGAGCGAGAATGAGCTCGCCATCCTCCGCTTCCTCCTCCGCGAGCGCGAAGACGCCCACCACGTGAAGCCGAGCGAGATCGCCCGGCACTTGGGCATCAGTTCGGCATCCACCACGGCCCTCCTCGACCGGCTCGAGAAGGCCGGGATGGTGGTGCGCGGCAGCAATCCCGAAGATCGACGCAGCATCCTCATCACCGTCACCGACGATGCCGAGCATGCGATCGCGTCGACCTATGAGGCCTTCGAAGCGCGCCTGGCCGGCCTCATGGAAGATCTCAGCCCCGATGAGCGTCGCGATGTGATCTCGTTCTTCTCGTCGCTCGCCGACGCGGCCGACGCCACGGCCGAGCTCAGTCCGGCGCGCTGACCCTCACCGGTCGATTTCGTCGACGGCTTCCTGCATCGCGCGGAGGAACCCGATGACACTCGCGCGATCGGCGGCGGTCATCGGGCGGACGACGTCGATCATGCGCCCGTGCATGGCTGCCAGGGTGTCGCGTATCTCGTCCTCTGCCTTCGGGCTCGCGGCGATGAGCACGCTGCGGCGATCGCCGGGATTCGGCGTGCGCGTGACGTGACCGCTCTTCGCCAGCCGATCGAGCAGCGCCGTCGTCGAGGCCGAGGTGATGCCGAGGTACCGCGCCAGGTGCACGGGGGTGACGTCTTCGCCGCGGGCATTCGCGCGAGCGAGGAAGCGGAGCACGAGCAACTCGTTCTCGCCCATCTCCATCGACTGCTGCGTGCGGCGACGCATCGCCATCTCCGCCGCGCGATAGCTGCGCAGCGCCTGCAGGACGGCGGCGTTGCTCGCGTCGTCGGTGTCGGCATACCAGTATGCCGAGTTCTCTTCGTTCTCCCCCGTCACGAAGAACCATTCTGACGGATGCCGCCGGCTCCCGGGGCCACTCGCACCCGGGCAGCGACCGATCCCCGACCCCGCGAGGAGCCGGGGAAGCGGTCACTGTCGCGCTCGTCGCGCCGCGGCAGGTCAGGAGCGGCGACGCGTGGAGGTGCCGCGTCCGCGGACGGCGCCGTAGACCAGGAGGACGATGATCGCCCCGATGATCGAGCCGATGATGCCGGACGGCTGGAAGAAGCCGTCGGCGTTGTCGGTGCCGAAGATGAGATATCCGAGGAAGCCGCCGACGAACGATC
>JACEFY010000233.1 GCA_016807485.1 Stenotrophomonas maltophilia
TCGCACACCGCCATCCTGGCGCGCGAGAAGTCGATCGTCGCGGTCGTCGGCGCCGCCGCCGCGAAAGACCTCTCCGACGGTGAGGTCGTCATCGTCGACGCCGCGAAGGGCGTCGTGACCACCTCGCCCACCGACGACGAGCTCGCGCAGGCGCAGCACCGCGCCGATGCACGCGCACAGGCGTCGTCGGCTCCGATCACGCCGGGCGCCCTCTCCGACGGCACCGCCATCCCGCTCCTCGCCAACCTCGGCAAGCCCGCCGGCGCGGCCGAGGCCGTCGAGCTCGGCGCCGAGGGTGTCGGCCTGTTCCGCACGGAGTTCCTCTTCCTCAGCTCGACGAACGCACCCACGGTCGATCAGCAGACGAAGGCCTACACCGAGCTGCTCACCGCGTTCCCCGGCAAGAAGGTCGTCGTGCGGGCACTGGATGCCGGCGCCGACAAGCCGCTGGCCTTCCTCAACGACGCGCACGAAGAGAACCCGGCGCTGGGCCTGCGCGGCATCCGCGCCCTGCGCGCGAGCGAAGACATCCTCCGCGAGCAGCTCACCGCCCTCCAGCAGGCGGAGCAGGCCACCGAAGCCGACCTCTGGGTGATGGCCCCGATGGTGGGAACGGTGGAGGAGACCGAGTACTTCACGGCGCTCTGCCGCGAATACGGCATCAAGACCGCCGGCGTCATGGTCGAGGTGCCGTCCGCGGCGCTCATGGCCGAGAAGGTGCTGGCGATCGCCGACTTCGCCTCGATCGGCACCAACGACCTGACGCAGTACACGATGGCCGCCGACCGGCTGCTGGGCTCGGTCTCGAGCTTCCAGGACCCCTGGCACCCCGCCGTGCTGCAGCTGATCGGCCTGACCGGTGCGGCCGGAAAGGCGCAGGGCAAGCCGGTGGGCATCTGCGGCGAGGCCGCCGCCGACCCGCTGCTGGCCGTCGTGCTCGTGGGCCTCGGCGCCACGAGCCTGTCGATGGCGCCGACGGCGCTCGCCGACGTGCGGGCCACGCTCCTGCAGTACACCCTCGACGACGCCCGACGCATCGCGGAGGCGGCCCTCGCCGCCCCGGATGCCGCCGCGGCCCGAACCGCGGCCCAGGCGGCCGCAGACACCGAAACCTCGGCATAGGCCGCGGTCCACCCGAAGGAGAAACAGCACATGACAACGGCGTCCACGACCACCGGAGGAGCCAACCGCGCACGCGTCGGCGTCCAGCGGTTCGGTACGTTCCTCTCGGGCATGATCATGCCCAACATCGCGGCGTTCATCGCCTGGGGCTTCATCACGATGCTCTTCATCACCGACGGGTTCTTCGGCGCGCGCAGTCCCTTCAACTGGCACTGGTACCCGGTGGCGGAGATCATCGGCGGCGGCGGCAACAGCGCGATCATCAATTGGCAGGGTGCCATGACGTCCCTCGCCGAGGGGGATGCCGGCAACTTCGCGGCCTACGTCGGCCTCGTCGGCCCGATGGTGACCTACCTGCTGCCGCTCCTCATCGCGAACACCGGCGGCCGCATGGTCTACGGCGAGCGCGGCGGCGTCGTCGCGACGATCGCGACGATGGGTGTCATCGTCGGCACCAACATCCCCATGTTCCTCGGCGCGATGATCATGGGCCCGCTGGCCGCATGGATCACCAAGCAGATGGACAAGCTGTGGGACGGCAAGATCAAGCCCGGCTTCGAGATGCTAGTGAACAACTTCTCGGCCGGCATCCTCGGGATGATCCTCGCCATCGTCGGGTTCTTCGCGTTCGGTCCGGTCATGCTCGGCATCAGCGCGTTCCTCGGCGGCATCGTCGGATGGCTGGTCGACTTCAACCTGCTGCCGATCCTGTCGGTGATCGTCGAACCGGCGAAGGTGCTCTTCCTCAACAACGCCATCAACCACGGCGTCTTCACCCCGCTCGGCATCGAGCAGGCCACCGAGGCGGGCAAGTCGATCCTCTTCCTCATCGAGGCGAACCCCGGCCCGGGCCTCGGCCTCCTCCTCGCGTTCACGTTCTTCGGCGTCGGCGCGGCGAAGGCGTCGGCACCGGGCGCGATCATCATCCAGTTCTTCGGCGGCATCCACGAGATCTACTTCCCGTATGCCCTCAGCAAGCCGCTGACGATCCTCGCCCTCATCGCGGGTGGCGCGACCGGCGTCACGACCAACATGCTGCTCGGCGGCGGCCTGCAGTTCCCGGCCGCTCCCGGAAGCATCATCGCGGTCTCGGCCGCGGCGATCGGCGCAGGCCCCGCGAACCTCGCGGTCGTGCTGCTGTCGGTGGTTCTGGCCGCCGTGGTGACCTTCCTGGTGGCGGGCGTCATCCTCCGCGCATCACGGAAGCGCGACCTCGCCGCCGACAACGAGTCGTCGTTCGCCGACGCGATCGCCAAGACCGAGGCCAACAAGGGCAAGAGCTCGGCGACGCTGTCGAACCTCCGCGCGGGAGCCGCGGCGAACGCCGGCGCGAACGGTGACCACGCCTCGCTCGGCGCCGACCTCGCCGCCGACGCCGTCGGCACCGGCGCGGTCGCGGCCACCAAGCAGGTGCGCACGATCGTGTTCGCGTGCGACGCCGGCATGGGGTCGTCGGCGATGGGTGCGAGCGTGCTGCGCAACAAGATCAAGAAGGCGGGCGTCGAGTCGGTCTCGGTCACCAACAAGGCGATCGCGAACCTCGACGGCAGCGAGGATCTGGTCATCACCCAGCAGCAGCTGACCGACCGGGCCCGCGCGAAGACCCCCGAGGCGCTGCACGTCTCGGTGGACAACTTCATGAACTCGCCCAAGTATGAAGAGGTTGTGGATCTGGTCAAGAACCAGAACACCGACGGCGCCTGAGCGCCGATGGACCGCCGCGGAGCCGGATGGCGTGATGCCCCGGCTCCGCGGCCCACATCATCCGCATTGTGACACACAGAAGGAGACGCACGATGGCACACGAGGTTCTCAACGTCGGACAGGTCCGCATCCACTCGGGTTCGGTCAGCCGTGAAGACGCGATGCGCGAGGCAGCCGACATCCTGGAGTCGGCAGGGGCCGTCACGAGCGCTTACTTCGACGCGATGCAGCAGCGTGAGGTGACCGTGTCGACGTACATGGGCAACGAGCTCGCGATCCCGC
This sequence comes from Stenotrophomonas maltophilia, assembly GCA_016807485.1. Classification (GTDB taxonomy): domain Bacteria; phylum Actinomycetota; class Actinomycetes; order Actinomycetales; family Microbacteriaceae; genus Microbacterium. Next base: position 3,109 of record JACEFY010000233.1, read on the forward strand.
ACGGCACCAACGAGACGAAAGAGGCCATCCTCGATTCGGCGCTCTCGTTCGTCCGCTACGACGGCGGCGTCGACTGGGGCGGGGAGCCGGTGAGCTTCGTCGTCGGCATCGCAGGGAAGGGCGACGAGCACCTCGAGATCCTGTCGCAGATCGCCCTGATCTTCTCCGACGACGACGAGGTCGCCCGCCTGAAGGAGGCGGGCACCCCCGAGGAGCTCTTCGCGCTCCTCTCGTCGGTGAACGAACGATGAAGGCCGTCCACTTCGGCGCCGGCAACATCGGACGCGGGTTCGTGGGGCTGCTGCTGCACGAGGGCGGATACGAGCTGGTCTTCTCGGACGTCGCCGCCCCGCTCGTCGACGCCATCAGCGCCGCCTCGAGCTACACCGTCCACGAAGTCGGCGAGGGCGGCACCGACAAGGTCGTCACCGGGTTCCGGGCGATCAACAGCCAGACCGACCCGCAGGCGGTCGTCGACGAGATCGCGACCGCCAACGTCGTCACGACGGCGGTCGGCCCGACGATCCTGCGCTTCGTCGCACCCCACATCCTCGCCGGTCTCGCGCTCCGCGACCCCGCCGCTCCCCCGCTGCAGATCATGGCGTGCGAGAACGCGATCGGTGCGACCGACCTCCTCCGCGAGGAGATCCAGGCCCTCGCCGGCGACGGGTGGGACGGCGTCGCCTCCCGCGCCGTCTTCGCCAACACGGCCGTCGACCGCATCGTGCCCGCACAGGCCCCCGGCGAGGGCGTCGACGTCACCGTCGAACCGTTCTACGAATGGGCCATCGAGCGTCCGCCGTTCGGCGACGACCTGCCACACATCCCCGGCGCACACTTCGTCGAGGACCTTGCCCCGTACATCGAGCGGAAGCTCTTCACGGTCAACACCGGGCACGCCGCGACCGCGTACTTCGGCAGCCGGGCCGGCGTCGAGAAGATCTCCGACGCCCTCGCCGACCCCGCCATCGCCGACAAGGTGCGGGCCACGCTCGAGGAAACTTCCGCGCTCCTCGTCGCGACCCACGGCCTCGACCCCGCCGAGCTCGCCGACTACCGCGCGACGATCCTCCGCCGCTTCGCCAACCCGGCGCTGCCCGACACGGTCGGCCGCGTGGGGCGTCAGCCGTTGCGCAAGCTCTCCCGCCACGAGCGATTCGTCGGTCCCGCTGCGGAGGCAGCGAAGCGCGGACTCCCGGTCGATGCGCTCGTGGCCGCGATCGGCGCGGCGCTC
>JACEFY010000234.1 GCA_016807485.1 Stenotrophomonas maltophilia
GGCCATGGCGGGATCGATCGGAGCCGCGGCCGTGAAGGGGCCGGGGAGCGCGCCGGCCTCCTGCAGGTCGTGGATCGCGTACGCGAGGATGCCGGCCGCGACGATCACGAGCACGGCACCGGTCCAGGTGAAGAAGCGCCGCAGGTCGAGGCGCAGCATCCCGCGCGCGAGGAGCCATCCGAGCAGCACCGCGGCCACGAGACCCGCGACCGCGCCGAGGAGGGCGGCGGGAGCGCCGCCGAACGACTGCACCATCGACCAGAGGAGGAGCGTCGTCTCCAGCCCCTCGCGGGCGACCGAGACGAACCCGATCACGACGATCGCCCACAGTCCGCCCTGCGCGAGCGCGCGGTCGAGCCCGCCCTCGAGCGACGACTTCAGCGTGCGGGCGGTCTTCTGCATCCAGAAGATCATCCACGTGACCATCGCGACGGCCGCCAGCGAGAGCAGCCCGCCGAGCAGCTCCTGCGCTTCGAAGGTGAGGGCGTAGGCGCCGAAGGTGAGCACGGCGCCGATCACGAGCGCGAGCAGCACCGCGAGGCCCACACCCACCCAGAGGCGCGGCAGGACGTCGCGGCGGCGGAGTCGCGTGAGGTAGGCCACGAGGATGCCCACCACCAGCGCGGCTTCGAGGCCCTCGCGCAGGCCGATCAGGAAAGAGGGGAAGAAGGAGGCGAACACGGCGGAGTTTCGTATCGAGGGGAGTCCGCCGAAGCGGCGGCAGTGAGGTTAGGGGAACCTCACTAACCTCGTCGAGAGTACACCTCGGCGCCGCCACCCTCAAGCTCGCGGCGCTCGGCGGACTACTCCGCGGCGTGGCGCTCGAGGAACGCGTACACCTCGCCGTCGTCGACACCGGGGAAGGCGCCGCGCGGCAGCGGCGAGAACATCTGCTGATGCACGCGCGCGCTCGGCCACGCCTTGCCCTCCCACCGCGCGGCGACGTCCGCCGGCGGCCTCCGGCAGCACGACTCATCGGGGCAGGAGGAGACGGCGCGCTTCGGCGTCTCGCGGCCGCGGAACCAGCGGGCGTCGTCGAAGGGAACACCCACCGTGATGGAGAACTCGCCGTCGGAGGTCGTGCCGGTCTGGGTCGAGCACCAGAACGTCCCGCCGGGGGTGTCGGTGTACTGATAGTGCTCGGTCGTGCGGTTGTGCTCCTCGAACGCCGACCGCGCGAGGAACCGGCGGCACGCGATCTGCCCCTCCACCGATCCGGTGACGTCTTCGGGGAGCGGCAGCCCGTCGTTCTCGTACACCCGGTTGATGGCGCCCGAGCCGTCGACGCGGAGGAAATGGAGCGGGATGTCGAAGTGCTCGGTGAGGAGGTTCGTCATCCGCATGGCGGCGGCTTCGTGCGTCACGCCGAACGCATCGCGGAAGTCTTCCACGGCGAGGTTGCGGTCTTTCTTGGCCTGGTCGAGGAAGGCGATCGACGCCGTCTCGGGCATGAGGCAGCACGCCGCGAAATAGTTGATCTCGAGTCGCTGCCAGAGGAACTCGGCGTAGTCGGTGGGAGGCCGGTGCCCCAGCATGCGGTGCGCCATCGCCTGCAGCGCCATCGATCGGAGGCCGTGTCCGCCGGGGATCGACGCGGGGGGCAGGTAGATGCGCCCGTTCTCCAGGTCGGTGACCGACCGGGCCGAGTGGGGGAGGTCGCCCACGTAGATGAGCTCGAAGCCGAGCTGCTCGGCCATGATCCCGACCGTGCGGTGCTTGAGGGCGCCCGAGACGTGGCCGGCGGCCGCCAGCTGCTTCTCGGCGAGCTTCTCGATCTCGGGCAGGTAGTTGCGCTGCTCGCGCATCCGCAGCCGCTGCTCGGTGTTCGCACGTCGCGCCTCTTCCGGCGTCGCGATCGCCTCCCGCTCGCGGCGCTGCAGTTCGCGGTGCAGGCCCAGCACGCTCTCGATCGTGTCGTCGGTCATCGTCTTGCCGGGCTTCACCGGCGCGATGCCGAGGCGCCGGAACACCGTGCTCGACTGCGCGCGTGCGAGCTCCAACTCGAGAGCGGCCCGCCGGTTGGGGGGCTCGGGGGAGAGGAGGTCGGTGACATCGGTGTCGGTGGCGACGGCGATCGCCTGCAGGAGCGACAGCTTCGGCTCGCGCTTGCCGTTCTCGATGAGGCTCAGCTGGCTGCCCGCGACACCCACGACGGCGCCCAGCTCGTCGAGGGTGTACCCGTGCGCGAGTCGCTGATGGCGGATGCGGTGACCGAGGGTCGACAGTTCCAGAGCGGTCGGCGTCATTCCTTGATCATACGGAAAGAATCATGATTCTTACACCTCCCAAGCCCGATAAACGGCGGCATCCCACGAGCAGAATCGAGACATCAGCCCGCGCCGCCGCCGCGCACGAAGGAGATAGAGATGGCCATCGCCGACATCTTCACCCGCCCGACCACGACCGTCCGCGCCGACCACCGCGCCCCGGCAGCCCGCTACGGCGAGCGCCCGCAGATCGCCGGTGCGGCGATGGCCGAGCTCGAAGCCTGGGTGGCGGAGATCGCCGAGCTCACGCAGCCCGCCCGCATCCACTGGGTCGACGGGTCGCGTGCGGAAAACGACGCGCTGCTGCGCGAGCAGGTCGACGAGGGCAAGCTCATCAAGCTCAACCCCGAGTGGCGTCCCGGTTCCTACCTCGCCCGTTCGCACCCGAGCGACGTCGCCCGCACCGAGGGGCGCACCTTCATCGCCTCCGAGAACGAAGCGGATGCCGGCCCCACGAACAACTGGGTCGCTCCGGCCGAGATCCGCGAGACCATCACGCCGCTCTTCCGCGGGTCGATGCGGGGGCGCACGATGTACGTCGTCGCCTTCTCGATGGGCGCGGTCGGCGGACCGCTCTCGCACATCGGCGTGCAGGTCACCGACTCGGCCTACGCGGTGACCTCCATCGGCATCATGACGCGTGTCGGCCGTGAGGTGCTCGAGCAGATCGCCGCCGGCAAACCGTGGGTGAAGACCGTCCACTCCGTCGGCGCGCCACTGGAGGCGGGGCAGGCCGACGTCGCGTGGCCGTGCAACGACGAGAAGTACATCGTGCACTTCCCCGACACGCTCGAGGTGTGGTCGTTCGGCTCGGGGTACGGCGGCAACGCGATCCTCGCGAAGAAGTGCTTCGCGCTGCGCATCGCGTCGGTCATCGGCCGCGATGAGGGCTGGCTGGCCGAGCACATGCTGCTCATCCGCGTGATCGACCCCAAGGGCAAGGCCTACCACCTGGCGGCGGCGTTCCCGTCGGCGTGCGGCAAGACCAATCTCGCCATGCTGCGGCCCACGATCCCGGGCTGGCGGGTGGAGACGCTCGGCGACGACATCGCGTGGATCCGTCCGGGCGAGGACGGGCGCCTGCACGCCATCAACCCCGAGGCGGGCTTCTTCGGCGTCGCACCCGGCACCGGGGCGTCGACCAACGTCGCCGCCGTCGAGACGCTCTGGGGCAACACCATCTTCACGAACGTCGCGCTGCGCCCCGACGGGGACGTCTGGTGGGAGGGTCTCACCGACGACGTCCCCGCGGAGCTCACCGACTGGGAGGGGAACCCCTGGACCCCGGCGTCCGGCCGGCCGGCCGCGCACCCGAACTCGCGGTTCACCGTCGCCGCGGCGCAGTGCCCGCAGATCGCCCCCGACTGGGATGCCGCCGAGGGCGTGCCCCTGGACGCCATCCTCTTCGGCGGTCGCCGGGCCACGAACGTGCCGCTCGTGCTGGAGGCCACCGATTGGACGCACGGGGTCTTCCTCGGATCCAACATCTCGTCCGAGCGCACGGCGGCTGCCGAGGGGACCGTCGGCGAGCTCCGCCGCGACCCGTTCGCCATGCTCCCGTTCTGCGGCTACAACATGGCCGACTACTTCGCCCACTGGCTCGCGGTCGGTCAGAAGCTGCGCTTCGACCGCGCCCCCCGCGTCTTCCAGGTGAACTGGTTCCGCAAGGGCGCCGACGGCCGGTTCCTCTGGCCCGGATTCGGCGACAACGCGCGCGTCATCGACTGGATCATCCGCCGCATCGACGGCAGCGTCCCGGCTGTGGACAGCCCGATCGGACGCCTGCCGCGCACGGAGGACCTGAACCTCGACGGCATCGAGGTGCCCGAGGCCGATCTCGAGGAGCTGTTCGCGGTCGACCCGCAGCTGTGGATGCAGGAAGCCGACCTGACGGAGGAGTTCTACCGCACCTTCGACGGCAAGGTCCCCGCCGCCCTCTACTCCGAGCTCGCGGCGCTCCGGTACCGCCTGAAGCTCGCCGACCCCGCCTGAGGCGGGGGCGGAGAGCTCAGAGGCCGGTGATGCGGCTGACCCGAACGGTGACACGTGCGGTCGGG
>JACEFY010000235.1 GCA_016807485.1 Stenotrophomonas maltophilia
TCGCCATCGCCCAGGTCACCGTGAGCGCGGCGCCGATGCCGACCCAGACCGCATAGGCCGTGCCGGTCGAGATGTCGCGCATCGCCCAGGCGAGGCCACCCATGCTCGCGATCAGTGCGACACCGAAGACGACCGAGGGCCAGAGCTTGGTGAAACCCTCGGACTTGCCGAGCGCTGTCGCCCAGACGGCCTCGAGGATGCCGGAGGCGATGAGGATGATCCACGACATGACGGTGCTCCTTGGCCAGTCTTGTCGCGTGCCGGGTACTGATCCGTCGTCCGGGGGCCACCGTCGGCCCATCGCTCCAGCCTAGAGCGTCCTCCTGGGCAGGCCCTGGGCAGTCCGGGCAAGGCCTCAGGGCGAAATCAGGAAGAAGCCGTCGAGCAGTCCCGGATTGTGCGCGTGCACGAGCACGGCGAACACCACCGCGTCGAAGAGCAGGTGCACCGTGACGACGTAACCGAGCGACCGCGTGCGCAGGAAGATGATCGCCTGCAGCAGCGCGAACGGGATGGTCAGCGCGGGCCCCCACGACCGATAGCCGAGTTCCCACAGGAAGGAGACGAACACGACCGCCTGCAGGATGTTCGCGGCGGCATCGGAGAAGTGCCGGCGCAGCAGGGCGAAGACCGTGCAGATGAAGAACAGCTCGTCCCAGATGCCCACCGCGCCCACGCCGACGAAGAGTCGCGCGATGAGGTCGGGGGTGTCGACCACCGGCCAGTTCAGGTAGACGCCGGAGCTGAGGAAGTAGAACGGCAGAATCAACCAGCCGAGCACGAGAACGGCCGCGAGCCACAGCCACTGCCACCGCTTCCAGCGTCCGCCGCCGCGCCACGGGAAGCGGATCGCGCGGTCGCGATAGATCCAGCGCGAGATCACATAGGGCACCACGACGGCCCCACCCAAGGCGAGCGTGAAGCGCACCATCGACAGGTCGTCGAGCTTGGCCGCGAGGTCGATCAGGCTCACGATCAGCAGCCCCACGGTGATGAGCGAGAGATCGCGCACGAGCGACGGTCCGGATGCCGCCGCGCGCCCGCGTTCGATCACCAGTGCGGCGATCATCCCCGCGGCCAGCAGCACCCACCCGAGCCACGGCAGACGCACGACGAACAGCGCGGGGGCGGCCAGGCACACCAGTACCGCCGGGAGCGTTCCGACGCTCACATGCGGACGCATGCCCGGAACGGAATGCGCGGGCACGCCTCAGCCCCGCGGCGTGCGGCGGTAGGTCAGGTCGCGGATGTCGCGGCCCTTCGCGAGGCCCTTGCGCTCGAACGCCGTCATGATCCGCCCGTCGAAACGCGGCGCCCACTCCCCGTCGAACGCGGGCTCCAGATCGGCGGCCTCGCCGAGCACCTGGCGCATCTGGCGCGCGTAGTCCTCCCAGTCGGTGGCCAGCCGCAGCAACCCGCCGTCGCGCAGCACGCGCGCCGCAAGAGCAGCGAACGGCGGCGCGATGAGCCGGCGCTTGTTGTGCTTCGACTTGTGCCACGGGTCGGGGAAGAAGATCCAGAGCTCGTCGACCGAACCCTCCGGCCCGAGGTGCTCGAGCACCTCGGGCGCGTTCCCCTCCACGAGGCGGAGGTTGCGGACATCGGAGCGATCGGCGTCGAGCATGGTGCGGGCGAGACCGGCGACGAACACCTCGACGGCGAGGAAATCGGCGTCGGGTCGCTGCGCCGCCGCATGGACGATCGCGTGGCCCTGACCGGAGCCGATCTCGACGACGAGGGGCGCGACACGGCCGAACACGTCAGCGGGGGCGATCTCGGTCCCCGGCCGGATGCTGGTGACCGCCTCGTCGCGCTCCACCGGGATCACGTAGAACGGGGCCAGCTCGTCCCAAGCCCGCTCCTGCCCGTCGGTCATCCGACCGCTGCGCCGCACGAACGACACCGGCTCGTTGCGGAACCGCGGCTCGGTCGTCGGTTCGGGAGCGTCGGGATGCGGCATCCGTCCAGGGTATCCGGCGCGCCTACTGCGTGACGAAGTCGATGAGCTCCTCGACGCGGCCCAGGAGGGATGGATCGAGGTCGCGGTAGCTCTTCACGGAGCGCAGGATCCGCTGCCACGTGCGGGCGATGTCGGCCTGGTCCTCTGCCGGCCAGCCGAGCGCGCGGCTCACGCCGATCTTCCACTCGATGCCGCGCGGCACGTCGGGCCACGCGGCGATCCCGAGGGTCGAGGGCGTGACGCACTGCCAGACGTCGATGTGCGGATGCCCGACGATCCGCACGTATTTCCCGTGCGGGCCCCGCGCGACCTCTTGGGCGATGCGCGCCTCCTTCGACCCGGCCACGAGGTGGTCGACCAGCACGCCGTAGCGCCGGTCGGGGCCGGGGGGTTCGTCGTCGAGCGCCGCGGCGAGCAGGTCGACGCCCTTCAGATACTCCACGACGACGCCCTCGACGCGGAGGTCGTCGCCCCACACCTTCTCGACGAGCTCGGCATCGTGGCGCCCTTCCACGAGGATGCGCGAGCCGCGCGCCACCCGCGCGCGCGCCTCGGGCGCAGCGAACGATCCGGACGCCGTGCGCACGGCCCCGCTCGGCGCCTTGGGCGCGGGAAGCGTTAGCACGACCGCGTTGCCGTCGATGAGGAAGCCGCCTCCGAGCGGGAAGAGTCGCCGGCGACCGAGGCGGTCCTCGAGCTCGACGGTGCCCGACTGCACCCGCGTCACCGCACCGCAGAATCCGTCCTGGGCCACCTCGACGACGAGGTCGCGCTCGGCCGGAACCTCGGGCACGACGCGCCGGCCCGCCTCGCGCCACCCGCGCGCGAGGACATCACCGCCGTATCTGTCGTCCATGTGGCTCCCTTCGAACCGGCACCGTAACCCGGACCAGCCCGGATCGCCGGCAGCGACGCCCGGAACGGGCGAGACGAACCCGGTCCTTTGACTCATACGCGCGGAAGAATAAGCTGAGCGCGGGGGCGGTTTCCGGTGTCCCCGTGGAGGAAAGGACCCCCATGCGCGCGCACTGGCCTCTGGCGTTCGGCACGGCGGTGGCCCTCGTGCTGGGAGGCGCAGCGGCGGCGGTCGCGACCGATCCGGTGACCCTCGGGAGCGCCCGCGTGCTCGACCAGTCCGACGTCCTGAGCTCGTCGCAGGAGGCGGACGTCCAGGAGCGTCTCGCCGCCCTGCCCTCCTCCGGAATCGACCTGTGGGTGGTCTACGTCGACCAGTTCACGAACCCGACCGACGCCGAGGAGTGGACCAACCAGACGGCGAGCCAGAACGGCCTCGGCCCCGCGCAGTACCTCCTCGCGATCGCGACCGACGGACGGCAGTTCTACCTCTCGGGCGACAGCACGGGTCCCGTCAGCGGCGACAGACTGACCGGCATCGAGCAGGAGCGCATTCTCCCCGAGCTGCGTGATGAGAACTGGGCCGGTGCCGCCGTAGCGGCCGCGGACGGACTCCAGGCGGCCGTCTCGGGCGGGGGCGCGGCATCCGGCGGGGCCTTCCTGCCGATCGTGCTCGTGGTCCTCCTCCTCGCCCTCGCCGGGCTCGTCGTCTGGATCGTGGTGCGCTCGCGTAAGAAGGCGGCACGGCCGGTGGATGCCGGCGGCGCTTCGGACGCCGACGAACTCAGCCGCGTCTCGACCGAAGACCTCGCCCGCCAGGCGTCGTCGGCCCTCGTCCACACCGACGACGCACTGAAGACCAGCGAACAGGAACTGGGCTTCGCCGAGGCGCAGTTCGGTGCCGACGCGGCTGCCGAGTTCCGGGATGCGCTGGCCCACGCGAAAGACGACCTCGGCAAGGCGTTCGCCCTCAAGCAGCAGCTCGACGACGACGTCCCCGACTCGGAGGCCGACGTGCGTCAGTGGAACGCGCAGATCCTGGAGCTCTGCGCCCACGCCAACCAGGAACTCGACGAGAAAGCCGCCGCGTTCGACGAGCTTCGCAAACTCGAGCAGAACGCGCCCGAAGCCCTCGCTCACGTGCAGGCTCTGCACGCCGAGGTCTCCGCCGCGCAGGCCGCCGTCGCTCCGCGCCTGGCGACGCTCGCCGAAAGCTACGCCCCGGAGGCCCTGGCGACCGTCGCCGAGAACCCCGAGCACGCCGCGCAGCTGCTGACCTTCGCCGATGAACAGCTGCGCAGCGCCCAGCAGGCCATCGGTGCGGGCGACGGGGCCCGCGCCGCCGTCGGCATCCGCGCCGCCGAGGACGCGGTCGGCGAGGCGAAGATGCTGCAGGACGCCGTCGCCGGCCTCGGCGCCGACCTCGCCCAGGGCGACCAGGATGCCGCTCGGCTGCTCGCCGAGCTCGACGTCG
>JACEFY010000236.1 GCA_016807485.1 Stenotrophomonas maltophilia
CGCCGACGCGGATCGCCGTGCGCGCTCGGCCCAGGCGACGCTCGACGACGTCCGCCGCCGTGCCCGCGCGCTCGAAACCGAAGCCAACGGCCGCGCCGTCGCGTGCGCGCACCTCCTCGAAGCCGGTATCGCCCTCATCGCCAGCTACGCGGGCAGCCGTTGGGATCAGTTCACCTCGTGGGTCGGGGATGTCGGATCGGCGATCGCCGACGGCTACGAGTGGTTCATGGACAACGTGATGCCCATCCTCGAGGACATCATCGACACGATCGGACCCATCGTGGCCGTCGTGGCCCTCTTCGTGCCGGCGCTCGGGCCGCTCGCACTGGGGCTCGCGATCGCGTCCGTCGCGATCGACGGGCTGCAGGCCCTCCGCGGCGAAGACGGCGCGGCCGAGGAGTTCTTCATGGGGCTGGCGGGCCTCGCGCTCGGCGGGGCGCTCGGCAAACTCGGCAAGGCCCTCGGCGACGGCACGCGCCAGGTGCTCGTGCCGGTGATCAGCGGCGGTGGCGGCGGCGCGCTGGCCGTGGCCGGCGGCGGGACGGCCGCCGCGGCAGGAACCCTGACGATGGCCCTGCGCTTCAGCCCGCAGGCGTTGCAGGCGAATACGATGTGGATGGCCACGCGGATGACCGAGGCGCACATCGCCGGCAACGATCTGACGTCCGCGTTGCTGCAGCCCGCGGTGAACCTCGTCGAACGCGGCCGCAACCTCGCCCAGGGCAACGGCCCGCGCACAGACCAGGAGCTCATGGACCGTGACTGACGCGGAGAAGCCACCTGTCGTGTGGCAGCGCGTTCCGCAGGGATGGATCGAGCTCGTGGCCTTCGCCGACGAGGAGATCGCACGGAAGTGGTGGCAGGCCTACCTCCGCCCCGCCGGCGGACTCATCGACGCCGACGTGCTCGCGACGATGACCCACGGCTTCGACGCAGCCCGCGCCGTGCTCCGCGAGAGCCCCTACGCCGTGGCGGGGGTCTTCCCGTACCTCGTCGACGATCCGACGGTCTTCTTCATCGGGACAGCCGTGCTCCCGGTGCCCGATGACGTGCGTGCAGCGCGGACGGTAGCCGGCCTGACGGGGCTCGTCCGGTTCGCGGACGATGCGCGGACGGAGCCGTTCGCGGCTCTCGACGGTCGCGCGGGTACCGCGACCCTGGGACGCGCGACCACCGAGGACGGGGTGACGGTCGCCGCGATCATCGGCGACGTGCCGCTTCCCGCCGCGGGGGCGGCCGGAACGGTGTTCGTCGTGGCGCTGAGCCTCGATCCGGATCGGCTCGACGAGCTCGCGCCGTACGCGGCGCTCGCCCTCGACTCCACGCGCCTGCTGGCCGCCGACGAGGCCCCGGCCGCATACCCGCCTGCGGAGTGGCTGGCCGCCGAGCAGGCCGCGAGCGGGGCCTGACGTGTTCCGGATGATCCTGGCCGACACGCTCCCCGACATCGCTGCCGCCGAGAGCGGTGCGGGTGAGCAGGCGCGCCCCGTCGACGCGGATGCCGCCGCTTCCCGCACCCGTGCCGACTACGGCCGGGTCTCGCGGTGGGGCCTGGGTTTGCTCGGAACGGCCGGCGCCCTCGTCGCCGGAGCGCTCGTGGGGTTCGCGGCATCCGTCGCAACTTCCGGCGTCGATCCGTTCGGCGACACCCTGTTCGCCGGAGCCGTCGTGCTCCTTGCGGCTGGGTTCGGGGTTCCGTCGGTCTGGCTCCTCATCGCGCTGCATCGCTCAGGGAAGCGCCTGGCGCGCGCGGCGGGATTCTGGGCAGGCCTCCCGTACCGCCAGGGCCGCCGCACCCCGATACGCGGCGACTGGTTCGCGGTGCGGTTCCTCGGGTTCTCGTCCGACCTCTTCTTGCGCCTCATCACGTCCGCACTCGCCGGCCTGGCCGCGATCTTCACGGTCACCGGCGTCGTCCGCGGCATCGTGGTCGGTCAGGAGACCTGGGAAGTGGTGCTCTGGACGTGCTGGTCGATCGTGTTCGTCGCCGTGTGCATCGGACAGTTCGGTGGCGTGCAGCGCATCCAGAACGGCTACCTTCCCCGCGATCCATCGCCGCTCGCGCGCCGCGCGCGCGGGTGACCTGCGTCCGGGTTAGCCTCGAAGGCATGACTCCGGAGGCTTTCGCGCGCACCGCGCCGGAACTCGCCGCGCGCATCGTCGCCGACTCGCGCGACCGGGTGGGGTGGATGCGGGCCCGCTCCCGCGGGATCACCGCGACCGATGTCGCCCAGCTCACGAGTCCCGCTGCGATCGCCCGCGCAGCCGACGCCAAGCTCGGCGGCGGCCCGAGCTTCTCCGGCAACGCCTACACCGACCACGGTCGGCGCCGCGAGCCGGAGATCGCCGCGTGGGTCGCGGCGACCCACGGCATCCAGCCCTCGTCCGCCCTCTTCCACGCTACGGTCGAAAAGCGCCACCTCGCGACGCCCGATGGCATCGCGGTCGGGGCGGACGGGCGCATCACCCTCTCCGAGATCAAGACGACCAACAAGTCGTGGCGCTCGATCCCCCGCACCTATCTGCGGCAGATCTGGTGGCAGCAGCACGTGCTGGGCGCCGAGCGCACCCTCGTGGTGTGGGAGGAGCACGACGGGTTCGTCCCCGTCGGCGACGAGCCGCGGTGCGCGTGGATCGACCGCGACGAACGGGAGATCTCGAAGCTGGTCTCCCTCGCGACAGATCTCATCGACGAGCTCTACCGCCGGACGACCCGGCAGCCCCTTCCGCCCCGCGCCGAGGGTGCGGATGCCGCGCGCCGCCGTACGCGCGAGCCGTTCCGGGCTCTGGCCCTCGCTGACTGATCGATCGCTGGCTGCGAAGGGTGGCGCTCGCGCACCCCTCAGCATCCTCTGGACGTGCGCACGCGCCACCCGCGCACGGGGGATAGTTGACATGGATCAACCACGGGCATATAGTTGACCGATCTCAACAGTTGAGCAACCTCAACTTTCTCGCGTATCGTCGCGCACCGTCATCCCCGAATCCTCACGAAGGAACATCCATGTCCTCACCCTCAGACACGGCCGCGAAGCCGCGCATGAACCAGCGCCAGGTGCTCGAGGCACTCTCCGGCCTCCTCCTCGGCATGTTCGTGTCGATGCTGGCCTCCACGGTCGTCTCGACCTCACTGCCGGTGATCATCCACGACCTCGACGGCAACCAGACCGCGTTCACCTGGGTCGTCACCGCCACCCTGCTGACCACGGCGATCTCGACCCCCATCTGGGGCAAGCTCGCCGACCTCACCAACCGCAAGGTGCTCTTCCAGCTGGCGATCGTGATCTTCGTGCTCGCGACCGCCGCGGCCGGGTTCTCCACCAGTCCGGAGATGCTCATCGCCTTCCGTGCGGTGCAGGGCCTCGGCGCCGGCGGTCTCGCCGCCCTGAGCCAGGTGCTCATGGCCGACATCATCAGCCCCCGCGAACGCGGCCGCTACATGGGTCTGTTCGGCGCGGTCATGGCCGTGGCCACGATCGGCGGCCCGCTGCTCGGCGGCGTCATCACCGACGCGTGGGGCTGGCGCTGGAACTTCTTCGTCGCCCTGCCGTTCGCCGTGCTCGCGCTGATCCTGGTGCAGGCGACCCTCCACGTGCCCGTGCGCCCCAAGAAGAAGACCTCGATCGACTACCTCGGCATCGTCCTCCTGTCGACCGCCGTATCGCTCCTTCTGATCTGGGTCACCAACGCCGGCACCGCCACCCAGGGCGCCTGGTCGGACCTCGCCAACAACGACTGGTGGAGCCTCTCAAGCGTGCTCATGGTCGGCGGCGCCCTCCTGGCCGCGGTCGTCTTCGTCATCGTCGAGCTGCGCTCGAAGGAGCCGCTCATCCCGCTGACGCTCTTCCGCAACCGCACCTTCACGCTGTCGGTCATCGCCTCCATCGCCACCGGCATCGCGATGTTCGGAGCGTCGGTCTTCCTCAGCCAGTACATGCAGCTCGCGCGCGGCGCGACCCCCACCGAGGCCGGCCTCATGACGATCCCGATGATCGGGGGGCTCCTGGTCTCGTCGATCGGCGTCGGCGCACTCGTGACGAAGTACGGAAAGTGGAAGCCGTACCTCCTCGTCGGCTCGGTGCTGCTCATCGCCGGCTCGTCGCTCCTGTCGACGATCCACTACGACACCAACTTCTTCCTCGTCTCGGTCTACATGTTCCTGCTCGGTGCGGGCGTCGGCATGACGATGCAGAACCTCGTCCTCGTGGTGCAGAACACCACCCGCCCGGAGGAGATCGGCGTCGCGAGCTC
>JACEFY010000237.1 GCA_016807485.1 Stenotrophomonas maltophilia
ACAGGGAGTTCCAGCGCGGCCGTGTGAAGGCGCCCGCCTCCGTCGCACTCGTGAACGGGCCGACGGCGAAGAGCCCGGGACGCACGTCGCCCGACGGTGCGCGCACGCGCCCCGCGCCGTCGACGTCGATCCGGCCGCTCGAACCGGAGAAGTCGGCATCGGCGACGGTGAGTTCGCGGCCGTGGACGTGCGCGAGCTCGCGGAGCACGGAGTTCCTGCTCGACGCCGCGCCGGACGGCGGCAGCCACGCGTCGAGCAGGATGCCGGCACTCACCTCGCCGGGCACGCGGGGAGATGAGGCGACGAAGCCCCTCCCGGCGTCGACCCGCACCTGAACGTCCGGCCCGAGGAAACGCACGACGCCGGCATCGGCGAGGGCGAGCAGCTCTTCGAGCCGATGCGACGGCGGCCCCGAGGCCACGTAGGAGAAGAACGTGTGCCACTCGACGGGGAGCGTGACGATGCGCGAGCGCGCGCTCCACCGCTCGGTGGGGATGTCGGCGAGCGCGAGGAACGACAGCAGCACGGTGAGGAAGACGGCCTGCGAAGAGCTGTGCGCGGCGCTCGTGCGCAGCCGCAGGTCGTCGCGGATGTGGGCCCGCACGCGGGCGTCGGCGGCATCCGCGTGTGCGAAGACCTCATCGCCGAGGGGCCGATCGAGAGCCGGGACGTCGAACCGATCCAGCGGGTCGGGGATAAACTCGGCTGCGGCGCGCCGGAGGGCCGCGACGTCGCTCGCCGACTCCCGCAGCACGTTCTGGAACGCCTCCCACCCCGTGCGCACACGCTCGGGGTGAGCCGTGAACAGCTCGCGGTAGTGTCCCCAGGAGAGCTCCTGCGCGATGAGCGGCCAGATGTCGGCGGTGAAATCGACCGCGCCCGGCCGGGCGAGCAGCCCCGCGATCGCCTCGGGCGTCAGTACCTCGAGCCGGGGCGGCGCACCCGCGATGGCCGAGCTGACCTTCGAGCGGTACGGCACGCCGCGCCGCGACCCGAGGTGCAGCCGGGGCTCCCGGCCCGACGCGGTGTAGCGGAGCGTACCGTCGGCGTTGCGGTCGAAGCGGCCGCCCCGCCCCTCCGCGAGCACGACCACGGCGTCGACGGCGGCGAGGCCCATCCCGCGCACGATGACGTCGTCGCCGGCGCCGATCGTCGACAGGTCGATATCGGCGGTGAAATCCGGGGGCACGTACCGGATGCTGGCTGCAGCGGCCTCGCCGATCAGCCGGAGCGTCTCCCCCTGCGGGTCGCGTCCGGTGTGGCCGAGCGCGTAGACCACGATGTCGGCGCCGAGCGTCTCGCCGTGGCGGAGGTCGACAGCGTAGCCCGGCTCGACCGCGCGCACCGAGATGACGGCATCCTGCTCCCACCGGACGGTGACACCCTCGGGTGCTCCCTCGCGCGTCGTGCGCCAGAACCAGTCCAGATAGAGGCTCTGCAGTCGCCGCGTCGGGAAGTCGTCGCCGCGGAGGGTCGTCACCTCGTTCGCGACGTCGGCGTCGTGCACGCCGACACCCGTGATGCGGCCCGTCCGCACATCCTCGACCCATTCGATGAGGGAAGGGCCGGGGCGGATCGGACCCTCGATGACGCAGGTCTCGTCGGTGAACACGGTGACGTCGCGCGCCATCGAGTTGAGCTTCAGCAGTGGTGACTGGTCGCGGCGCCAGATGCGCCCGGCGCCCGGCGGATGCGGGTCGACCAGGACGATCTCCAGCGGCGGCCCGGCGATCGGGAGGCCGGCGAGCAGTCGCTCGAGCAGCATGACGGCGCGCGGACCGGCGCCGACGACCACCACACGGGCGGCGAGGGCGGTCGGAGCGGCGGTCATGGGGACACTGTCGACGCCCCGGCATCCGAGCCGCAACACCGACCGTCACCGCGCGCAACACGGCGCGCCGTGGTCAGCGTGCCGCGTCGTGGATGTCGCGCGCCTTGACGATGCGGCGCGTGTTCACGAGATGCGTGCCGAGGAGCACTTTGCCGCGCGAGTGCAGCTTGTCGAGGTCGTCGTAGGCCGACGCGACGTCGTCGAGCGCGTACAGCCCCGAGATGAGCAGCGTGAACGCGCGCTTCTCGGCCAGCTGTGTCACGCGAGCGAGCAGCTCGGTGCCGTACGCGACGGATGCCGGGTCGTCTTGCAGAAGCCGCAGCTCGGTGTCACGGCGATCGGCGCTGGACCGGTAGCGTCCGGCCGGCACGCCCAGCGCCTCGACGAGATCGCTGCCGTCCTGACCGAAATTGTCGATCAGGGCGGTCACCGGTCCGTCCGCGGCGGCCCGGATGCGATCGACGATGCCCTCGCCGTAGCGCACGGGCTTGATGCCGATCTGGCGCAGGTAGTCGAAGTTGCGGTCGCCGCAGGTGCCGATCACGGTCGCGCCGCGATGCTTGGCGAGCTGCGCTTCGATGCTCCCCACGCCTCCGGCGGCGGCGGAGATCACGACCGTGTCGTCCGGGCCGATCTTGAGGGCGTCCAGGGTGTCCAGCGCGGTGGCGCCCGCGAGGAAGAGGCCGCCCGCGACCTCCCAACTGAGCGTCTTGGGCTTGGCGACGATCGTCGCGGCCGGCACGGTGAGGTAGGTCGCCTGCGCGCCGGCGCGCAGATGACCGATCACCTCGGCGCCCGGGGGGAAAGCCCTTGCGTTCTCACCCGACGCGACCACGATGCCCGTGAAGTCCGACCCGGAGCCGCGGGGCCAGGCATCGTCGACGCTCTGCTCCCGGCCGTTGCGGATGAAGGCGTCGATGTGGCTGATGCCGGCGCAGATCATCTCGACCGTGACCTCGTCGGCGGAGGGAGCGGCGAGGGGCCTCTCGCGCAGTTCGAGCACGCTGACGTCGCCGGTGCGGTCGTACTCGACGACCTTGGTCCGATCTGGCTTCTTCGCCATGGTTCACCCCATCCGGTCGGTGTGTCGCCCAGCGTAGCCAGCGGACTCGCCGGAGGGCAGAGGGCAGTGAGAATCCGTCGTTACCGCGTATGACGCCCGGTGTCCGCACTTGACGCGGCGCCGGGCGTCGTCGTGGTGGATGCGGCACGCTGTGTGCACCGCCGGCGCGCGGCCCGCCGCAGCACGCCGCCGCCCTCGACAAAGGAGCACACATGACCTCTACGGAACGCCTGCGCATCGGCGTCGCCTTGGACGGTGCCGGCTGGCATCCCGCCGCCTGGCGCGAGCCGTCGTCGCGCCCACAGGACCTCTTCACCCCCGGCTACTGGGTCGACGTCGTGCGCACCGCCGAGGCGGGGCTCCTCGATTTCGTGACGATCGAAGACACCCTCGCGCTCCAGTCCGCCGAGCCGTTCGCCCCCGACACCCGCGCCGACGAAGTGCGCGGGCGGCTCGACGCGCTGCTCATCGCCGCGCGCGTGGCGCCCGTGACCTCCCGCATCGGCCTCATCCCGACGGTCACGACGACCCACACCGAGCCCTTCCACGTGTCGACCGGGGTCGCGACGCTCGACTACACGAGCGAGGGGCGTGCCGGCTGGCAGGTAAAGGTCTCGGCCCGTCCCGAGGAGAACGCGCATGTCGGTCGCCGCTCGTATCCGGCGGACATCACCCCCGCCGACCCTGCGTTCCAGGACTTCGTTGCCGAGCTCTTCGACGAGGCCTCCGACGCGGTCGAGGTCGTGCGGCAGCTCTGGGACAGCTGGGAGGACGACGCGGAGATCCGCGATGCCGCCACCGACCGCTTCCTCGACGCCGACAAAGTGCACCCCATCGACTTCGCAGGGCGGTTCTTCAGCGTCCGCGGACCGTCGATCACTCCGCGGCCGCCGCAGGGGCAGCCGGTGGTCGCCGCCCTCGCGCACGCCGCCCTGCCGTACCTTCTCGCCGCGCGCTCGGCCGACGTCGTCTTCGTCACGCCCGCAGATGCCGACCATGCCCGCACGATCCTCGACGAGGTGCACGCGGCCGAGGCACAGGTCGACCGTGCGGGCGAGCGCTTGCGCATCTACGCCGATCTCGTGGCGCTGCTCGACGCTCCCGGCGGCGAGCCCGCGGCAGACCGCCTCCGCCGCCTCGACGCCCTCGGGCGCCCGCTCACCTCCGACGCCCGCATCTTCGCGGGGTCGGCGGCCGAGCTCGCCGACCTCATCGCCGAACTCCACGCGCTCGGGTTCGACGGCATCCGCCTGCGCCCGGGTGTCGTCACCGACGACCTTCCGCGCATCGCCGACGACCTCGTACCGGTGCTCCAGGAGCGCGGGCTGCTGCCCGCATCCGCCGACGAAGCGAGCT
>JACEFY010000238.1 GCA_016807485.1 Stenotrophomonas maltophilia
CCAGGCTAGCGAGGGTGGGCACCGCCGCGCACGCGACGCGGCCGAAACAGAGTGGCCGCGGGGACGCCGCGCTCACTACGATGTGATCAGCGTGGCCACTGGGGCATCGCGCACAAGCGGCGGATGCCGCTACAGAGAGGGATGTTCCACATGGGCAACGACACGAACTCCGCCGCCGTCGCCGCGGCGTTGTTGTTCTTCGGCTTCTTCATCTTCCTCGTCGCGGTCGCCGCGTACGTGATCGGCTCGTTCTTCCTGATGAAGATCTTCGAGAAGGCGGGGGTGCAGGGAAAGTGGCGAGCCTGGGTGCCGGTCTACAACTTCATGGTGTTCGCCAAGCTCGGCGACGTGAGCCCGTGGGTCATGCTCATCGCGATCGGCGCCACAGCCCTGCTGAACCAGGTGCCGGTGATCGGTCCCCTCCTGGGTCTGCTGTCCCTCGCCGTCAGCGCGGTCGCGGCGTGGCGCGTGGGTCTCAAGCTCCAGAAGCAGACGCCGTGGGTCGTGCTCTACATCTTCCTGTCGCTCGTGTGGCTCGGCATCAACGCGTTCGACCGGTCGCGCTGGAACCCGGTCGTGGGCCCCGCCCCCTGGGCGGCGAACAGCTTCTTCGCCGACTCGACGGTGTGGGCCGGCATCCCGGTGCAGCCGCAGCCGGCGCAGCACCTCCGTCTCGCACCACTCCAGATCGCCGTCGCCCGGCGCGTCGGCGGCGAGGAAGAACCCGCTCGTGAGTCGGCCCTGCGACTCGAGACGCTGCAGCGCCTGGCGGGCGACGGCCGCGCCGATACCGAACCGTGCCGCCGCATCCGCCGTGCGGAACGGGCCGTGCGTGCGCGCGTGCCGGGCGACCAGATCGCCCAGCGGATCGGGCACCGGCTCGAGGAAGGCGGTGGGAATGCCGACCGGCAGCGCGATGCCGAGCGCGTCGCGCAGACGCCCGGCATCCTCGATCGCGGCGACGCGTTCGGCTCCGGCGATGGTGACGGTGATCGCGCGCCGCGCGGAGACGAGCGCGTCGAGGTGCGCGGCGGCCCGCGCTTCGGCGCCGGCGTCGGCATCGGCTTCGGCTTCGGCGCCGGCATCGGTGTCGGTCTCAAGGCGCGCGGCGACCTCATCGACCGCGAGGGGCCCGAGGAGACGCAGGAGATCGGCGACACCCTCGACACCGCGGGCGCGCCGCGAGGGATCGAGGCGCTGCGCCTCGCGCTCGAACTGGGCGATGACGCCCGGGTCGAGGAGCTCCCGCATCTCGATCTTGCCGAGCAGCTCGCTCAGCAGCGCGGGGTCGACCGAGAGGGCCGCGGCGCGGCGCTCGGCCAGGGGCGAGTCGCCCTCGTACATAAACGCCCCGACGTAGCCGAACAGCAGATCACGGGCGAACGGCGACGGCTGGCTCGTCGTCGTCTCGACGAGTCGGATGCCGCGGTCGCCGATCGACCGGGCGATCCGCAGCAGCGCGGGGAGGTCGTAGACGTCCTGGAGCACTTCGCGGAGGGTCTCGAGGATGATCGGGAACGTCGGATGGTTCTTGGCGACCTCCAGCAGCTGGGCGGACTTCTGCCGCTGCTGCCAGAGCGGGGAGCGCTTGTTCGGGTTGAGGCGGGGGAGGAGCAGGGCGCGGGCGGCGCACTCGCGGAATCGGGAGGCGAACAGTGCCGATCCGCCGACCTCGTCGGTGACGAGCTGTTCGAGCTCATCGGGCTCGAAGACGAAGAGCTCGGCCCCCGGCGGCTCGGTCTCGGCATCCGGCACCCGCGCGATGATGCCGTCGTCGCTCGCGACCGCCGAGCCCTCCACCCCCAGGCGCTCGCGGATGCGGGCGTTCACGGCGAGCGCCCACGGGGCGTGCACGTGCATGCCGTACGGGGAATGGAGGATGACACGCCAGTCGCCCACCTCGTCGCGCGAGCGCTCGACGGTGAGGGTCTTGTCGGTGGGGAGGGTGCCCGTGGCTTCGCGTTGCTCTGCGAGGTACGCCAGGAGGTTCTCGATGGCGTTGTCGTCGAGGCCGGAGCTGCGCAGGCGCGCACTCGCCTTCTCCGGCGTGGCGGCCGCGACCTCGCGGGAGAACTTCCCGAGGGCCTCGCCGAGCTCGGCGGGGCGGCCGAGTCCGTCGCCGTGCCAGAAGGGGAGCTTGCCGGGCTGGCCGAACGCGGGGAGCACGTTGACGCGATCGTGGGTGATCTCGACGATCCGCCACGACGTCGTGCCGAGGGTGAACACGTCGTTGACGCGCGACTCGTAGACCATCTCCTCGTCGAGCTCGCCGACGCGGGCATTGCGGGTCTCGCCGGCCACGAACACCCCGAACAGGCCGCGATCGGGGATCGTGCCGCCGCTCGTGACGGCCACCCGCTGCGCGCCGGGGCGCCCCGTCAGGGTGCCCTGGTCGCGGTCCCACACGACCCGCGGGCGGAGCTCGGCGAACTCGTCGGAGGGGAAACGGCCGGCGAGGAGGTCGAGCGTCGCCTCATACGCCGAGCGCGGGAGAGTGCGGAACGGCGCCGACCTCTTCACGGTCTCGAACCACGCCTCCACCTCGATGGCGCCCAGGGCGCACGCAGCGATCGTCTGCTGCGCGAGGATGTCGAGCGGATTCTGGGGCACCGCGATGGCTTCGATCTGCCCGGCGAGCATCCGCTCGGTCACGACCGCCGTGTGCAGGACGTCGCCGCGATGCTTGGGGAAGAGCGCGGCGCGGCTGACCTCGCCCACCTGGTGGCCCGCGCGACCGACCCGCTGCAGGCCGGAGGCCGCCGACGGTGGCGCTTCGACCTGGATGACGAGGTCGACGGCGCCCATGTCGATGCCGAGCTCGAGGCTCGACGTCGCGACGACGCAGCGCAGGACGCCGCTCTTCAGCTCGTCCTCGACGATCGCGCGCTGCTCTTTCGACACCGATCCGTGGTGCGCCTTGGCGAGCTCGGGCGGTGCGCCGGCATCCACGCCCGCCTGGGCCATCATCGCCGCCGGCAGCGCGGGAGCCGGCAGGTCGAGCCCGAGCCGCTCCGCGTAGATCTCGTTGAGGCGCCCCGTGAGCCGCTCGGCGAGCCGTCGCGAATTGGCGAACACGATCGTCGAGCGGTGCGCGAGCACGCGATCGACGATCGCCTCCTCGACGTGGGGCCAGACCGACCCGGTGACCTCGGTCGGTCCGGACGCGGCGAACCAGTCGTCGCCGCCCTCCGCCGCGTCGGCCGCCTCGGTGTCGGCCCCTGGCGGGGGCGGCGGGTGCAGCATGTCGTCCATCGGCACGACGACCGAGAGGTCGAAGGCCTTCGTGGCGCGGGGGGCGACGATCTCCACCGGTGCCGACCCGCCGAGGAACCGGGCGACCTCGTCGATCGGACGGACGGTCGCCGACAGGCCGATGCGCTGCGCGGGCCGTTCGAGCAGCGCGTCGAGGCGCTCGAGGCTCACGGCCAGGTGCGCGCCGCGCTTGGTGGCGGCCACGGCGTGCACCTCGTCGATGATCACGGTGTGGATGCCGCGCAGCGTCTCGGCGGCCTGACTCGTCAGCATGAGGTACAGCGACTCGGGCGTCGTGATGAGGATGTCGGGCGGATCGGCCACGAGCTTGCGCCGGTCGGCCGACGGCGTGTCGCCCGACCGCACGCCGACCGTCAGCTCGGGGAGCGGGTCGCCGAGCCGGCGCGCCGACTGCCCGATGCCGACGAGGGGGGAGCGCAGGTTCCGCTCCACGTCGACGCCGAGCGCCTTGAGGGGGGAGATGTAGAGTACGCGCGTGCGCGGGACGGCATCCGGCTTCTTCTTCCCCTTCGTCGGGGTCGGGAGGGGTGCGTCGCGCCGATCGTGGAAGACCCGGTCGATCGCCCACAGGAAGGCCGACAGGGTCTTGCCCGACCCCGTGGGCGCCACGACGAGAGCGTGCGCACCGCTCGAGATGGCCTGCCACGCACCGGCCTGGGCGGCCGTCGGCTCCGCGAAGGCGCTGCGGAACCAGTCCTGCGTGGCAGGACCGAACCGCTCGAGCACATCGGCCATCCCTCCATCTTCGCGCGGACCACCGACATCGGTGTCACCCCGTCTCGGCGCCCGCCGCGAGACGCTGACGCAGGAAGGTCACGACGTCGTCGAGTTCGTCCTGCGAGATGCTGTGCGTGAGGCCGGCGTACACCCGCCCGCTCAGATCGACGTGCCCGGGCAGCCACTGGCTCGTGTGCGCTATGCGCTCCTCCGGGATCACCTCGTCCCTCGCCCCGCGGCCCCAGAAGACCGGC
>JACEFY010000239.1 GCA_016807485.1 Stenotrophomonas maltophilia
GCGGAACCGGGGTGCCGTCCACCCAGACGCGGCGCGGGTGCAGGAGGTCGTCCCACAGCACCGCATCGGCGACGGCGCCCGGGCGCAGCGTCCCGTGCCGATGGCCGAGGCCGAGCGCGCCCGCCGGCACCGATGTCACCGCCGCCAGCGCGTGCGGCAGCGTGACGCCGCACGCGACCGCGAGTCGTACGGCGGCGTCCTGCGTGAGCGTCGATCCGGCGATCGTGCCGTCGGCATCCAGTCGTGCCGTCCCGTCCCGCACCGTCACGGCCAGTCCGCCCAGCTCGTAGCGCCCGTCGGCGGCGCCGGCCGCGGCCATCGCATCGGTGATGAGGGCGATGCGCCCGGGCGCGCCGGCGAACGCGAGCGCGATGACGTCGGGATGCACATGGATGCCGTCGGCGATGAGCTCGAGCGTGACACGAGCGTCGCGCATCGCGGCGACGACGGGTCCGGGACGGCGGTGGTGGATGCCGGGCATGGCGTTGAAGGCGTGCGTCAGGAGCGTCGCCCCGGCGTCGAAGGCCGCCGCGGCCTGGTCGCGGTCGGCGCCGGTGTGACCGACGGCGACCGCGACTCCCGCGGCGACGAACCGCGAGACCGCGGCGAGGCCGCCCGGGAGCTCCGGTGCGAGGGTGACCTGCCGAACCGTGCCGCGACCGGCCGCCAGCAGGTGGTCGACGGCGGCATCGTCGGGTGGGCGCAGAAGAGCCTCCGTGTGGGCGCCCTTGTGTCCGGCATCCAGGAACGGGCCCTCCAGGTGCGACCCGAGGATCGTGGCGTCGTGGTCCGCGAGGTCGGCGATGAGCGCGACGCGCGCGGCGAGGTCGTCGATCGAGGCGGTCACGAGCGAGAGCACCGCGCGCGTCGTGCCGTGGGCGAGGTGCACCGCCCGCGCCGTGCGGATCGCGGCTGCGCCGTCATCGTACGAAGCCCCGCCGCCGCCGTGCCCGTGGATGTCGATGAGGCCCGGGCTGACGACCCCGTCCTCGGCGTCGACGACGTCGGCGGCGGCCACGTCGCGCCAGCCGTCGCCCGTCCCCCTCGCCGACACCACGCCGTCGGCGAGCGCCACCCATCCGCCGCGGACCTCGTCGCCGCCGTCGATCAGGCGCGCCGAGTGGATGACGACGGTCATGACGGGTCGATCTCGTCGAGGGGTGCGAACCCGATCCCGCGGCGCGCCCACAACGGCTCGAGCGCCGTGACACGGGCGCGGAACGACTCCCACGTGCGCTCGGGCGTCGACCCGAACGGCGCCGACCACGCGGCCTCGGCGGCCGCGGCGATGCGCGGGAAGGCCAGCGCGTCGATGTCGGCGAGATCCCGCACGGTCTCGGTCCAGAGGGGAGCCTCGACGCCGAGGATGTCGGCCTCGTCCATGCCGTCGATGACCGCGGCCGCATCCCATTCGTACGCCTGTCGGGGCCTCGTGGGCCCGCCCGCCCAGGTGAGTCCGAGGTCGCTGCCGGCATGGGGCTTCATGTCGAGGTAGATCGCGTCGGCGGGCGAGAGGATGACCCTGCCCCCGCCGGCGACGAAGCGCCGTGTCGTGTCGTCCATGCCGTCGGTCGGTGTGCGCATCCCCCAGTACTGCCCGATGGTCCCGGGGTGCAGGTCGCTCGCGGCGCCGGCCTCGTGCCACGCGACCGGGATCTTGCCGGTCGCCGCGATGAGCGATGACACGCGCCCGACGAAGTGGGCGAAGTCGGCGGGGTCCGTGCCGAGCGCTTCGTCGCCGCCGAAGTGCACGTACGGTCCGGGGGTCAGGGCGGCGAGCTCCTCGAACACGTCGCGGAGGAACGCGTAGGTCGCCTCGTCATGGATCTTCAGCGACGAGAAGCCGACCGCCACCCCCTGATACGCCGTGCCGTTCACGGGTACGCCCCCGCCGAAGGTCGCGATCGTCTCGTGGACCTCGGCAGAGAGCACCGGCTCCTCGCTCAGTTCCGGGAGCGCGAGGCTCACCGCGTGCGTGTGGCCGGGGACGTCGATCTCGGGCACGACGGTCATGTGCCGCGCGGCGGCGTACGCGACGATCTCGCGATAATCGTCGTGCGTGTAGAAACCACCCGGGTCGCCGCCCACCGCGCTCGCCGCCGCGCGGGCGGTGAGCTCCGGGTGCGAGCGCATCTCGAGGCGCCAGCCCTGGTCGTCGGTGAGGTGCAGGTGCAGCGCGTTGAACTTGAGCGCCGACGCGCGGTCGATGTAGGCCTTCACCGTCTCGACGCCGTGGAAGTGGCGGGCGACGTCGAGCATGACGCCGCGATAGCCGAAGCGCGGCTCGTCGACGATGCGGACGGCCGGGAGGGTGCCGGCATCCACCAGCTGAAGAAGGGTCTGGATGCCGGCGAACAGCCCGGCGGCGTCGGAGCCGACGACGGTGACCGATGCGGCATCCACCGCGAGCCGGTACGACCCGGCGGGGCCGCCTCCCTCGACGGTCAGCGCGATCAGCCCGCCCGTATCGGGACGCCCGACGGGCAGGTCGAGCTGCGACGTCAGGATGGCGACGGCGTCGGCGTCACCGGTGATCTCGACGCCCGCGTGGAGGCGGAACGGCGCGCCCGCATCGACGATGAGTGACGTGGGGGCGGGGACGAGGGGCAACGCGGTCATGATGTCCCCATCATCTCAAGTAAAGGGTCCTAACAAAAGCCCCGGATCGCGCCGATCGGACGCGGATCCGTTATGCTCGACAGCGTCGCGACTGGCGTTCAGGTGGGCCACCACCGGGGAGCGACGAACATGGCTTCTCGACCGTTCGCCTGGGTCGGCCGTGGTGTCGATACGGCAGTCACCCACCGGAGGAACCCATGACCGATACGTTCAACGCCCCGCTGTCGGAGGTCGACCCCGAGATCGCCGAGGTGCTCGAGCGCGAGCTCGCACGTCAGCGCGGCTACCTCGAGATGATCGCCTCCGAGAACTTCGTGCCCGTCGCGGTGCTGGAGTCGCAGGGATCGGTGCTCACCAACAAGTACGCCGAGGGCTATCCGGGACGTCGCTACTACGGCGGCTGCGAGGAGGTCGACGTCGCCGAAGAGCTCGCGATCGCGCGCGCCAAGGCGCTCTTCGGTGCCGAGTTCGCCAACGTCCAGCCGCACTCGGGTGCCACGGCGAACGCGGCCGTGCTGCACGCCATTGCCCGCCCCGGCGACACGCTGCTCGGTCTCTCGCTCGACCACGGCGGTCACCTGACCCACGGCATGAAGATCAACTTCTCCGGCCGTCTCTACAACATCGTCGCGTACGGCGTCGACCCCGAGACGTCGGTCATCGACATGGACGAGGTCGCCCGCCTCGCCCGCGAGCACCAGCCGAAGGTCATCATCGCCGGCTGGTCGGCCTACCCGCGTCAACTCGACTTCGCACGGTTCCGCGAGATCGCCGACGAGGTCGGCGCGCTCCTCTGGGTCGACATGGCCCACTTCGCCGGGCTCGTGGCCGCCGGCATCCACCCGTCGCCCGTCCCGCACGCGCACGTCGTGTCGTCGACGGTGCACAAGACGATCGGCGGCCCGCGCTCGGGCTTCATCCTCACGAACGACGCCGACCTCGCCAAGAAGATCAACACCGCCGTCTTCCCGGGCCAGCAGGGCGGCCCGCTCATGCACGTGATCGCCGCGAAGGCGACGGCGTTCAAGCTCGCCGCGACGCCGGAGTTCAAGGAGCGTCAGGAGCGCGTCGTCCGCGGGGCCGCGATCCTCGCCGATCGGCTCTCGCAGCGGGACGTGCAGGATGCCGGCATCGCCGTGCGCTCGGGCGGCACCGATGTGCACCTCGTGCTGGTCGACCTGCGCGACGCCGCGATCGACGGCAAGCAGGCCGAAGACCTGCTGCACGACATCCGCATCACGGTGAACCGCAACGCCGTGCCCAACGACCCGCGTCCGCCGATGGTGACCTCGGGTCTGCGCATCGGCACGCCGGCGCTCGCGACCCGCGGCTTCGGCGACGCCGAGTTCACCGAGGTGGCCGACATCATCGCGCTCGCGCTCCTTCCCGGCGCCGACACCGAGGCGCTCCGCGCCCGGGTGGCCACCCTGGCCGACGCCTTCCCGCTGTACCCCGGACTCTGACCCGCCCCCTTCCAGCCCGCGAGACTGCGTTCACGCGACGAGACTGCGGCAACCGCGCGCAGTCTCGTCGTACGGTCGCAGTCTCGCGAGAAGAGGAGATACCCATGACCGCTGTCGCCCTCGACGGGAAAGCCGCCGCGGCGGAGATCAAGAGCGAGCTC
>JACEFY010000024.1 GCA_016807485.1 Stenotrophomonas maltophilia
GCCGTCAGCGCGAAATGCTGCGGCCCCTGCGCGCGGGGGCCGCCGGTGATCGCGTCGTACAGCGCGCGCTGCACCTCGGTGAGCGAGTCGGGCGTGAGTGCGGGGATGCGAGGGGTCACGGCGGTCACCTTCCAGCGGGATTGACACTCACCATAGTGGCGGATACATTCATAGAACGAAAGCAACTTTCGCTGAATGAATCTGAAGCAAGGAGGCTTCCACAATGAGCGAAGCCCTGACCCCCGACTGGCTGGGCCTCCACGGTTCGCGCGTCCTGATCGCGGGAGCGGGGGGCATCGGCGGCGCCTGCGCGCTCGCCTACGCCCGGGCCGGGGCACGCGTCGCCGTCGTCGATCGCGACGCCGCCGCGCTCGACGCGCTCGCCGCCGGCTTCGCCGCGGCGGGGCACGCGCTGCACCCGATTGAGGCCGACCTGACCGAGCACGGTGCCGGCGCGCACGTGGTGGAGTCCGCGATCACCGCGCTGGGCGGCCTCGATGTGCTGCTGCACGCAGTCGGCATCAACGACCGCCGCCCCATCCTGGAGTTCACCGAAGACGAGTGGGACCACATCCTCCGGGTGAATCTGTCGACGCTCTTCGGGCTCGCCCAGGCTGCCGGTCGACACATGGTCGCCCAGAAGCACGGCCGCGTGCTGGCGCTCTCGAGCGTCTCCGGCCTGCTCGCACACCATTCCCACGGCCCGTACGCGGCGTCGAAAGGCGGGATCAACCAGCTGCTCCGGGTGATGGCCCGCGAATGGGCGGCATCCGGAGTGACCGTGAACGCCCTCGCCCCCGGCTACATCGAGACCCCCCTCACCTCCGGCGAGCTCGCCAAGCCGGGGAAGCGCCAAGACCTCGAGAGCCTGGTGCCCGCCGGGCGACTGGGCACCCCGGACGAACTCACTGGACCCGCGCTGTTCCTCTCGTCACGGCACGCCGGGTTCGTCACCGGCCACGTGATGTACATCGACGGCGGACGCACGCTGGTCTGACGCCGGCATCGACAGAAGGAGACCCCACATCATGTCCCAGATCTTCCCCCGGTTCGCCGGCAAGACCGTCCTCGTCACGGGCGCCGGCACCGGCTTCGGCGCCGAGATCGCCGTGCGTGCGGCGCAGGAGGGCGCTCGCGTCGCCGTCCACTACCGCTCGTCGAAGGCAGGTGCCGAGGCGACGCTCGAGCGCATCCGCGCGGCCGGCAGCGACGGCATCCTCGTTCAGGCCGACATCGGCTCGTGGGCGGCGATCAAGACGATGGCCGACGAGGTGTGGGCGGCCTTCGGGACGCTCGACGTGCTGGTCAACAACGTCGGCGACGTCTCGAGCGAGCAGATGAACTGGGACGAGCTGACGCAGGAGGCGCTCGACGCTGTCATCGACATCGACGTCAAGGGCACGTTGCTCATGACGCACGAGTTCGGAGAGCGGATGCTGGCGCAGGGGCACGGCAGCATCGTCCAGGTCGGCTCGACGGTGATCGTCCGCGGCTCGGCACGCGCTCCGCAGTACGCCGCGGCGAAGTACGCCATCCTCGGGATCACGAAGTCGTACGCCAAGGCCTTCGCCCCGGCGGTGCGGGTCAACACGTTCGCCCCGGGCTTCATGGAGACCGAGCGTCTGCTGAACCGCGAGGACTGGAAGAGCGGCCGGCGGGAGGTCCTGCTCTCGCAGACGCCCATGGGCGTCATCCCGCCGCCCGAGTTCGTCGCGGGAGCCTGCCTCTGGCTCGCGACCGACGAGGCCGCCCACCTCACCGGGGGCTACATGCTCGCCGACGGCGGCTTCAACATGGTCGGCGCGTAAGCGCCGAGCATCCGACACGTCCACACCCAAGGAGAAAACCATGAAGCTCATCACCTTCGACGGCGGCCGCGTCGGTCGACTGGAGCTCGAGGACGGCGTCGTCCTCGAGCTCGACGTGCCCTCGACCCGCGAGTACTTCGAGCGCGGTGGCGATGTCCGCGAGACCGGCGAACGCCTTGCGTATGCCGATGTGAAGCTCGAGGCGCCCATCCGCCCGAAGAAGTTCTTCCATACCGCCGGTAACTTCGCCGACCACCATAACGAGCTCACCGCGGTGGACTGGTCGCACCCCGTGCACAAGGGCATCGTGTTCTTCCAGAACGTCGACGCGATCATCGGCCCGGACGACGACATCGTCTACCCGGAGGGCCTCACGAAAGAGCTCGACTACGAGCTCGAGCTCGGCATCATCATCGGCAAGTCCGGCAAGTTCTTCGGGCCCGACGAGGCCGACGACTACATCGCCGGATTCACGATCTTCAACGACATCACCGCCCGCGACATCCAGCGCAAGGAGATGGAGTCGGGGGTGTTCTCCTTCTCGAAGGGCATCGACACCTTCAACCCGATCGGACCGTGGATCGTCACGCGCGACGAAGTGCCCGACATGCACGAGCTGCCCATGCAGCTGCGTGTCAACGGGCAGGTGCGTCAGCAGGGCAACACCAACCAGACGCGCATCAAATTCCCGCACCTGGTCGCCTACCACTCCCCGCAGATCTACAGCGCGGGCGACATCATCACCACCGGAACCATCTCCGGCGTCGCGGCCGTGCAGCCGAATCCGTTCGACTTCTACTTGAAGCCGGGCGACGAGATCGAGGCCGAGATCGCCGGCATCGGCACCCTCCGCAACACCGTCATCAGCTGGGAGGACCGTTACGGGGTCCCCGCTCCGCAGCGGGTCGACTGGTGAGGATCGCCAACCTGCGGGGGCGCGCGGTCCTCGTCGCGTCGTCGGCGGGCTCGGGGACCGAGAGTGCGATCGACATCGCGGACGCCTCGGACGGACGCTTCGGCCCCGATCCGCAGTCGCTCTTCGACGACTGGACGGCGTTCTCCGCGTGGGCGTCGACGACGCCGGATGGCGCATCCCTCCCGTTCGACGTGTCCGAGCTGGGGGCGCCCGTCCCCCGTCCGCGCCAGGTCTTCGCGATCGGGCTGAATTACGCCGAGCATGCCGCCGAAGCCGGATACCCGCCGGACGAGATGCCGGTCACCTTCACCAAGTTCCCCACGTCGATCGTCGGTCCGGACGCGGTCGTCGTGCTGCCGGACGGCCATGTCGATTGGGAGGTCGAGCTCGTCGTGGTGGTGGGGACCGAGGCGTTCCAGGTCGACCGGGAGAGCGCGTGGGATCACGTCGCCGGTCTCACCATCGGCCAAGACCTGTCCGAGCGTCTGCTGCAGCTGCAGGGCACGTTGCCGCAGTTCAGCCTCGGCAAGTCGTACCCGGGTTTCGGCCCGACGGGCCCGTGGCTCGTCACGCCCGACGAGTTCGCCGATCGCGACGATCTGGCGATCTCGTGCAGTCTGTCGGAGGAGCGGATGCAGGCGTCGCGCACGTCGATGATGCTCTACGACGTGCCTGAGCTGCTCGTGCGGCTGTCGGCCGTGTGCCGGCTTCTTCCGGGGGACATCATCTTCTCCGGTACGCCGTCCGGAATCGGCAATCGGCGCCAGCCGCCGCGCTTCATCGGCCCGGACGACGTGCTGGTGAGCGAGATCGAGGGCATCGGAAAGCTGACGACGCGCTTCACCGCATGATGAGCAATCCCATCCTGGCCGGCTTTCATCCCGACCCGTCGATCACCCGCGGTCATGACGGGGCGTACTACGTGGTGACGTCCTCGTTCGAGTACCTGCCGGCGCTCCCCGTCCATCGCAGCGAAGATCTCGAGACATGGGAACTGCTCGGCCACGTCGCCACGCGGGACGAACAGGTGGGTGTGTCCCGCACGCCGACGCCGGGCGGTGTCTGGGCGCCGACGGTGCGCTACCGCGATGGAAGGTACTACGTCATCGTGTCGGTGTTCCTCGGGGGCCGCGGATGCGTCGTCTTCACCGCGGATGATCCGGCAGGCCCGTGGAGCGACGGTGTCGTGATCGGCGCCGTCGACGGCATCGACCCGGACCTCGCGTGGGACGACGATGGCGTCGCCTATGTGACCTTCGCCCGGCACCCGGAGGCGATCTTGCAGGTGCGGGTCGACCTCGACACGGGCGAGGCGCTCGAGAGCGTGCGTCCCCTGTGGGAGGGGAGCGGGCTCTACGCACCCGAGGGTCCGCATCTCTACCGACGGGACGGATGGTGGTACCTCGTCGCTGCCGAAGGGGGGACCGACCGTGGGCACGCCGTCACCGTCGCACGCAGCGCGCGCCCCGACGGTCCGTTCGAGTCCGCTCCGCACAACCCGATCCTCACCGCCGCGGGCACGGGATCGGCGATCCAGAACCTCGGTCACGCCGACCTCTTCGAGATCGACGGCGGTGCCTCGGCGATGGTCCTTCTGGGGGTGCGACCCGTCGGGCTCTCGCAGGCATTCTCGCCGCTCGGCCGTGAGACCTTCGTCGCGGAGGTCGAGTGGGCCGACGGCTGGCCGCACGCGCACCTCCCGGCGATCACGGGCGCACGGACCGAGGACGTGACGTACGACTTCACCACCGGCGTCGGCCTCGAGGACCCGGAGTGGATCGCGGTTCGCGCCGTGCCGACCTCGCTTGCCGAGCCGTCCGGCACCGGTCTCGTGTTGACGGGCGCCGGCCTTTCGATCGATGCGCCGCATCCGGTCTTCGTGGGACAGCGCCAGCGACACCTCCGAGCCGAGGTCACGGTCGTCCTCGACGCCTCGCGCGGGGTCGGGGGTCTCGCAGTGCGCAACTCGGAAGACGACTGGTTCGGTCTGGAGGCACGAGCCTCAGGCGGCGTCACCGCCGTCACCGCGCACGCGGTGGTGCCGGGCTTCTCCCGCGCGTGGACGGCGGAGCTCCCCGGAGAGGCGGAGGTGACCTTGATCATCACCATGACCCCGCCTCCGGCAGACTTCCGCGCGGGAGCGGTCGGCGGAGATCGCATCGTGCTCGCGGCAGCGACGCCGGGGGGTGAGCGCGTCGTCCTGACGGAGCTGGACGGACGTCACTGGACCTTCGAGACCGCGAAGGCCTTCACCGGCCGCGTCTTCGGCGTCTTCGCTGTGGATGGCTCGGTCACGGTGCGCCGCCTCGGCTATGCCGGCGACGGGCGATGAGGCGGGGGCCCCGCGGATGACCGGCGTCCGCGACCTCCGGGTCGAGTACCTCGCCGCACCGACGGGTGTGGCCACCCGCGCGCCGCGCTTCTCGTGGATCGTCGACCGCGCGCAGGAGGCGTACGAGCTCGAGGTGCGCTCGGCAGGGGTCGTCGTCTGGGCCACCGGCCCCGTCGAGAGCAGCGAGACGTCGCTCATCGACTACGGGGGCGCGCGGCTGGCCTCCGACACGTCCTACCAGTGGCGCGTGCGGAGCCGGTCGACCGAAGGGTGGAGCGCGTGGTCGGAATCGACCTTCGACACAG
Source organism: Stenotrophomonas maltophilia (assembly GCA_016807485.1). Taxonomy (GTDB): domain Bacteria; phylum Actinomycetota; class Actinomycetes; order Actinomycetales; family Microbacteriaceae; genus Microbacterium. The sequence continues at coordinate 5,362 of JACEFY010000024.1, forward strand.
CCCTGCTGGACGCGGTGGACTGGATCGCCGCGTGGGTCGAACCTGAGCAGCAGGATGCCGTCGTCGAGCGGTGGAGCATGCTCGATTGGATCCGCGGCGGAGGACCGGATTCCGCGCCCGAAGCGCGGCTGCATCCTCCACAGCATCTGCGCCAGGCGTTCACTGTGCGCACCGGCCTCGTCCGTGCCCGGTTGTACGCGACGGCGCGGGGAGCGTACGTCGCCTCCGTCAACGGTCATCCTGCCGACGACCAGGTGCTCGCCCCCGGTTCGGACTCCTACGCGCACCGCATCTCGGTGCAGGCCTACGACGTCACTGCGATGTTCACCCCGGGCGACAACGTCCTCGGTGTGACCCTCGCCGACGGCTGGTGGGCGGGTCGGCTCGGCCTCACCGGATCCAGCGCCCAGTTCGGCACGCGCACCGCCGCGATCTGGCAGCTCCACCTGGGCTACGGCGACGACACCACCGAGGTCATCGCGTCGGGGGAGGATGTGCGCACCGCGCGCGGGGCTCGCGACTACGCCGATCTGTTCGTCGGCGAGCGGTTCGATCGCCGGGCCGACATCGCCGGGTGGGATCGTCCTCATTTCGATGACCGCGCGTGGACACCCGCGCGCATCATCGACGCGGACCGCACGACCCTGCGCCCGTTCGCGGGAGAACCCGTACGCCGGGTCATGGAGTTGCCCGCGCTTAGCGTCGTGGCGACCACCGAAGGCGCGATCGTCGACTTCGGGCAGGTCATCGCCGGCCGGGTGCGGCTGCGGATGCGCGCGACCTCGCCCGGTCAGCGCATCGTCATCGAGCACACGGAGACCCTCGCCGCGGACGGGTCGTGGTTCGACAACATCACCGGCATCAACAAAGAGCAGACCGACGTGTTCATCGCCGCCGGCGGTGACGACGAGTGGGAGCCGGAATTCACCTTCCACGGTTTCCGGTTCGCGCGGGTCAGCGGCCTCACCACGCCGTTGGATGCCGCCGACATCGTCGCCGTCGTCATCGCCAGCGATCTCGAGCAGACCGGCTCGTTCACAACCTCCGATGCGCGGCTGAACCGGCTGCACCAGAACGTCGTGTGGAGTCAGCGGGCGAACTTCCTCTCGATCCCCACCGACTGCCCGCAGCGCGAGAAGGTCGGCTGGACCGGCGACCTGCAGGCCTTCATCGGAGCGGCCACCAACAATGCCCAGGTGGTGCCCTTCGTGTCGCGCTGGCTGGACAACCTGCGCGCCGACCAGCTGCCGGACGGGCGCATCCCGATCTTCTCGCCGCGGTCGCCCTTCGACGACGAGGCTGCGGCGAACGGGTTCGGATTCGGCAGCATCGTCGCGGCGGCGGGATGGAGCGACGCGATCGCCGTGGTGCCGTGGGTGCTCTACGAGCGCACCGGCGATCGCCGGGTCATTGAGCAGAACTACGACGCCATGACCCGCTGGATCGAGTACCAGCGGACGGCCGCGGCGGAGGACGTCGGTGCGTCGGTTTCGGCCGTAGAGCTTCCCGCCGAGCGCCGCGCTGCGCAGGCCCTGCTCTACAACACCGGTGAGCACTTCGGTGACTGGCTGACGCCCAGCACGATGGAAGGCGGCCCGGTCCACGAGGCGATCCGCATCGCGCCCGCGCTCACGAGCGAGTACCTCGCGCCCATGTTCCAGGCGCAGACGCTGTCGATCGCCGCACAGATCGCCGAGGCGCTCGACAAGACGACGGATGCCGCGGAGCTCCGTGCGCGCGCAGACGACGTGCGCGCCGCCTTCGCCGCGGAGTACGTCGATCCATCGGGTGACCTGCCGGTGCGACTGCAGGGGATCTATGTGCTGGCGCTCGCGTTCGACATGGTCCCCGTGCACCTTCGCGCCCGCACCGCGGAGCGGCTGGTGGAGCTGGTCCGCGCGCGCGGCGACCGCCTCGACACCGGTTTCCTCTCGACGCCCCACCTGCCGGACGTCCTGTGCGATGCGGGCCATCCCGATGTCGCGCGGACGCTTCTCTGGCAGACCGAGATGCCCTCGTGGCTCTACGAAGTCGATCGCGGTGCGACGACCGTCTGGGAAGCGTGGGATGCCATCTCGCCGACTGGGGAGATCCGCGAGATGTCGCTCAACCACTACGCCCCCGGCGCCGTAGACGACTTCCTCTACCGGCGGGTGGCCGGCATCCGTGCGACCTCGCCCGGCTACCGCACTGCCGTGATCGAGCCGGGCTTCGACCTGGGCGTGACGCACGTGCGAGCGTCGGTGACGACCCCGTACGGCGTGCTCGGCGTCGAGTGGCGCCGCGCCGCCGACGGCGACACCGCCGTGGTGGAGGTCCCGGCGGGAGTCCGAGCGCGCCTGCGCTGGCACGGGCGCGAGGTCGAACTCGCCCCCGGCGTCAGCTCACACGCGACAGATCGTCACCGGCCCGCGAGCGGCCAGCCGGTGTAGGCCTCGGCGAGATACGTCGAACCCGCATCGGACTCGACCACGGAGCGCAGTTCCCCGAGCTGGCGACGTCGGTCGAACTCCGACGCATCCGCCGTGACGTGCAGCATGCTCGTCATCCACCACGAGAAGTGCTGCGCCTTCCAGATGCGGCGGCGCGCCGCGTCGGCGAACCCGTCGATCGGGCCCTCATCGCCGCCCCGCAGCAACGCCGCGAGGGCTCGGCTGAGCAGGAGGACGTCGGCGACGGCGAGGTTCATGCCCTTCGCGCCGGTCGGCGGCACCGTGTGGGCGGCGTCCCCGACGATCGCGATACGGCCGCGGCGGAGCTCGTGTGCGACGAAGCTGCGGAACCGCAGCACGTCGCGCTGGAAGATCGGGCCCTCGGTCAGGGTCGTGCCCGGGACGCGCTTCTGCAACTCGTCCCACAATTGCGCCTCGCTGTACGATGCCGTGTCCGTGTCGGGCTCGCACTGGAAGTACATGCGCTGCACGGTGTCGCTGCGCTGGCTGATCAGTGCGAAGCCGTCGGGGGAGTTGCTGTAGATCAGTTCGTCCGCGCTCGGGGGCGCCTCGGTGAGGATGCCGAACCACGCGAACGGGTACTCGCGGAAATACCCTCCGGTGGCGGAGCCGGTGACGACGGGGCGCACCGTGCTGCGTGAACCGTCGGCTCCGACCACGAAATCGGCCTCGATGACGAGCGGGGTGCCGTCGGCGTCGGCCCCGACCACGCGCGGAGTGACGCTGTCGGGATCCTCGATGGCGGTCACCGTCACACCGAAGCGCAGGTCCTGACCCGCGGCGAGACGGGCCGCGACGAGGTCTCTCAGCACCTCGTGCTGCGGATACAGCCAGACGCTCCGACCGACCAGGCGTGCGAAGTCGATGCGGTGCCCTTCACCGTCGAAACGCAGCTCGATGCCGTCGTGGCGCGTGCCGACCGTGCGCGCGCGGCTGTGGGCGCCGAGCGTGTCGAGCAGTTCGACGGTGCCCTGCTCCAGGATGCCGGCGCGGATCGTCGACTCGATCTGGTCACGGGAACGGTTGTCGACGATGACCGACTCGATCCCGTCGGCAGCGAGGAGGGGGGAGAGGAGCAGACCGGCGGGTCCGGCGCCCACGATGGCGACACGAGTGCGCACGGTGGTGGTCATGGCGTCTCCTTCGACGGATGAGGACTACGCGACCCAGTGTGCGCGGGCGGGAACACTCTTACGCCGAGATTCTCATTGAATGGGAATCAGGGTGCCGTCGAGCGCAGCGGTGCCAGTGCGTGCGCGACGGTGCGGGCTCCTTTCCGCAGCTCGTGCAGGGCGGGATGCACGTCGGCGTCCCGAGGCAGCACCACCGACAGTGCCGCGATCGCGCTGCCGCCGGCATCGCGGATCGGCACGGCGACACCGGTCGACACCGCCTCGATCGATCCGCGCGCCACGCAATATCCGAGGCTCCGGATCTCGGCCAGTCGGCGTCGCAGGACGGCGGCATCCGTGATCGTCTCCGCAGTCAGGCGCATGAGCGGCCCCGCGAGCACGCGGTCCTGGAGTTCGCGCGTACCGAAGGCGAGCAGTACCAGTCCCGATGACGATGCGTGCAGCGGCAGCCGCCCGGCGATGCGGGTGATGTTCGCTCCGGAATCCGGAGCGCTCAGACGTTCGACGAACAGCGCCTCGTCCTGCTCGAGGATCGCCAACTGCGTGTGCTGCTGCACGTGCGCCTGGATGCGCTCCATCTCGGGCAGCGCCACTTCGCGCAGGCGCAGGATCGGGGATGACCGCGTGGCCAACTCCCAGAGCCGCATGCCGACGCGCACGCGCCGATCGTCATCGCGCTCGAGAAGCCCGGCGTCGACGAGCTCGCCGACGATGCGGTGGGCGCTGGATGCCGGCAGGCGCGCGCGCCGGCCGATCTCGGCAGCGGTCTGCACCGTCCGGGTCGGGGTGAAGGTCTCGAGCACGCGCACGAGACGCTCGGTGACCGAGTCTCCGGATGCCGAGTTCGCCATCCGCTCAGGATGCCACGAGTCCCATTCATCGGGCACGGGGTGATCCCGCGGAGACCGGTGGCCGGGGGGCGCGCAGTAGCCTCGATGTATGACCACTCCCGCGCACGATCTGCCCTGGGCGCCCTGGTCGGCCGAGAAGGTCGGCGGCGTTCTCGGAGGCTCCGAAGCGCGCTGGTGGCTCTCCGGCGGGGTCGCGCTGGACCGCTGGCTCGGCGCGCCGATCCGCCCGCGCGCCAACATCGACATCAGCACGACACGCGCGCATCTCGGCGACGTGGCGGCGGCGATTCCCGTGGGCTTCTCGGTGTGGGCGCTCGAGGGCGACACCGTCACAGCGTGGGACGACGTGAGCCCGCACGCCGACGTGCAGCCGGTGCGCGTGCGCGATGATCGCGCCGGCGCGTGGGTGCTGCAGATCAACGTCGAGGACGGCTCCGACGCGGCGTGGCTCTACCGTCGCGACCCCCGCCTGCAGCTGCCGTGGGACCGCGCGGTGGGCGAGATCTCCGGCATCCCGACCGGAGCGCCCGAGGTGCAGCTCGTGTGGAAAGCACTCCGACCCCGGCCGGAGGACGACCTCGACAAGGACGCGGTCCTCCCCGCGCTCACTCCGGATGCGCGGGCCTGGTGGGAGCGGGCCATCCTGTCGATCCACCCGCATTCGTCGTGGTCGATCCCGGTGCGCAGCCCCATCTTCCCGGCGAAAGCGAGCTGGAACCGCCCCGGCCGTTAGCGGGCGACCGGGGTGAACTCTCCGGAAGCGACGGCGGCGTGCACGACGCCCCGGAACCAGCGCTGCGGTGCCGACAGGCTCGCCTCACTCCGGGTGTACAGCGACACCGGCGTGCTGCTCCCGGGCCAGGGGAGCTCGGCGATCGCGAGGTCCGTGAACCATCCGCAGAACACCTCGGCGACGTGTCGGGGGAGGAGGACCACCAGATCCGTCGTCTCGAGCACCGCCGGCACGCTGGCATACTCCTCGACGGAGAGCGCGACCTGACCCATCAGGCCGTGCTCGATCAGCGCCTGCAGCGGATAGACGTGCCCACCGCGCGCCGAGACCCGCACGAACCGGCGCCCGGCGAACATTCCCGCCGACGGCGCCGGCAGAGGGTGGGCGGCGGAGGACAGTGCGACGTACTCGACGCTCCGCACCGGAGTGCGCCAGATCCGCGGGCTCGCGAGCAGGGAGACCGTGATCGCGAGGTCGATGGTGCCGCGGACCAGGCCGTCCTCGACGAGATCGGCGTCGAGGCGCCGCACATGCAGGTGGGCGGGCGACGCCGCATCGGAGAGGGCGGCCATCACGGGGGGCAGGAATGTCTGCTCGCCGATGGAGGTGAGCGCCAGCGACAGCTCCCCCTCGAAGTGCGCCGGATCGAACTCCGCGGGAGCGGTCACGGCGGCGTCGATCTGGGCGAGCGCTTCATGCAGCGGGCCGAACAGTCGCGTGGCGTGGGCAGTGGGCACCATGACGTTGCCCTCACGTCGGAACAGGGCATCGTCGAACCGCTCCCGCAAGCGCCCCAGCGTGTAGCTCACCGTCGGCTGCGTGACGTGCAGGCGAGCCGCGGCCGCCGACACGCTCCGCAGTTCGTAGAGCACCACGAACGTCCGCAGCTGATTGAGATCCGGCAGCGACATGCATAGATCCTATCTATGCGGCATCCACAGAGAATCTATTGGACCGGGTATCGCGATCGACTTAGAGTCGGCATCAGCGCACGCAGCGACGCATGACGAAGGACTCGCGATGATCATCGACATCCACGGCCACTACACGACCGCGCCTCCCGCGCTCGGGGCCTGGCGCGACCTGCAGATTGCCTTCGCCGACGGCCACGGACCCGCGCCCGTGCCGGGCGACCTCCGCATCGGCGACGACGACCTCCGCGAGACGGTCGAATCCAACCAGCTGCGCCTCATGGACGATCGCGGGAGCGACGTGACGGTCTTCAGCCCGCGCGCCTCGTTCATGGCGCACCACATCGGCGACCTCGCGGTGAGCGAGACGTGGGCGCGCATCTGCAACGACCTGTGCGCGCGGGTGAGTGCGCTCTACCCGGACCGCTTCCTGATGGGCGCGATGCTGCCGCAATCGCCCGCGGCCGATCCGGCGACCAGTGTCGCCGAGATCGACCGCGCGGTGAACGACCTCGGCGCGGTCACGGTGAACCTCAACCCCGACCCGTCCGGCGGGAAGTGGACCTCGCCGCCGCTCACGGACCGCTCGTGGTACCCGATCTACGAGAAGCTCGTCGAGTACGAGCTGCCGGCGATGGTGCACGTGTCGACCTCGTGCAACCCGGCGTTCCACACGACGGGGGCGCACTATCTCAACGCCGACACGACGGTCTTCATGCAGCTCCTCCAGGGCGATCTGTTCCGTGACTTCCCTGATCTGAAGCTCGTCATCCCGCACGGCGGCGGCGCGGTGCCCTACCACTGGGGGCGGTTCCGCGGGCTCGCGATGGCCCTCGGCAAGCTCGAGCTCGAAGACCACCTGCTCGGCAACGTCTTCTTCGACACGTGCGTGTACCACCAGCCGGGCATCGACCTGCTGACCGACGTCGTCCCGACGGAGAACATCCTGTTCGCGAGCGAGATGATCGGCGCCGTGCGCGACATCGATCCGCGCACGGGCCACCACTTCGACGACACCAAGAGATACGTGGATGCCACTGCGAACCTCGACGACGCCCAGCGGCACGCCGTGTTCGAAGGCAACGCCCGCCGCGTCTATCCGCGTGTCGACCGTGCGCTGGCCGCGCTCGGCCGCTGAAAGGAGACACCATGCGCCTCAACGATCTCGGTATCGTCCGCACCGGCATCCGCCGCCCCGACCCCGTCGAGGTCGCCCGACTGGGGCAGTTCGGCGTCGCCACGATCCATGAGGCGATGGGCCGGGTCGGGCTGCTGCGTCCCTACATCCGCCCGGCGTACGCGGGCGCGAAGCTGTGCGGTCCGGCCGTCACCGTCCTCCTGCAACCCGGCGACAACTGGATGTTCCACGTCGCCGCGGAGCAGGTCCAGGAGGGCGACGTCATCGTCGCCGGCTGCACGACAGAAAGCGAGGACGGCTTCTTCGGCGACCTCCTCGCGACCTCGCTGACCGCGCGCGGATGCCGCGGCCTCGTGATCGACGGGGGCGTGCGCGACGTCGCCGACCTCGAGCAGATGGGCTTTCCCGTCTTCTCCCGCGCCATCAACGCGAAGGGCACGGTGAAGGCCACGCTCGGATCGGTGAACATCCCGGTGGTCGTCGCCAACGCGCTCGTCAACCCCGGTGATGTCGTCGTCGCCGACGTCGACGGTGTCGTGGTCGTTCCGCGCGACCTCGTCGGCGCCGTCGCCGACGCCGCGGCGGCGCGCGAGGCGAACGAGGCGACGAAGCGGGAGAAGTTCCGGGCCGGGGTGCTCGGCCTCGACCTCTACGGCATGCGCGGGCCGCTCACGGACGCCGGCCTGACCTACGAGGAGGCCCGCGGATGACGCACGGCGAGACGACGGGCGGATTCGAGAAGAGCCCGGGCTGGCTGGACTGGTACGACGGTCCCTCGGTGCCGACGTTCCGCCTCCCCGACGGCGCCGTCGACGCGCACTGCCACGTCTTCGGCCCGGGAGAGCAGTTCCCGTTCGCGGCCGAGCGCAAGTACACGCCGTGCGATGCGTCGGCCGCGCAGCTGTTCGCCCTGCGCGACCGGCTCGGTTTCGCGCGCAACGTCATCGTGCAGGCGACCTGCCACGGCGCCGACAACAGCGCCCTC
>JACEFY010000240.1 GCA_016807485.1 Stenotrophomonas maltophilia
TGAAGTCGACACGGTAACAGCCCGTGTACTCCTGAGTCTGGGCGGCGAAAAGCCCCATGTTCTCGATGCGGGACACGGCGCGGAACTCCAGTGATCCCAGGGTGTCGGTGAGTTCGCTCGCCTCGTGCGGGACGACGCCGACGAGCGTGATCTGCGCCGAGGACCCATAGTTCGCCTTCGCGGCGTACCGTGCCCACTGGTCGATGTCGCTCGCGCGCCGATGTGCGATGTCACGCACCAACTGGGCGACCGAGGCGCGGCTCGAGCTGTGCGCCGTGGATTCGACAGCGCCGCGCCCGCTGAGGAGCACGCCCGTCGCCGCCAGCAGCAGCACGAGCGTTGCAGACGTCACACGAGACATGGCAGGAATCTATCGGTCCTCGCATGCGCGGAGGGGAATCACGCGGCGCGCACCAGCCGGAGGAACAGCTCGTGGAATCGGCTCTCGCCGGTCACTTCGGGGTGGAAGGCGGTGCCGAGCAGCGCGCCCTGCCGGACGGCGACGACTCCGCCGTCCGGCAGCGTCGCGAGCGTCTCCACCGCGGGGCCGGCCGCTGTGATGAGCGGTGCCCGGATGAACGCAGCGTGCACCGGGCGCGCGCCGAGCACCGGCACCGTGAGATCCGCTTCGAAAGACTCCACCTGGCCGCCGAAGGCGTTGCGCCGCACGGTGACGTCGAGCCCGCCGAAGGTCTCCTGCCCGTCGATCGGGTTGGCGATGCGATCGGCGAGGAGGATGAGCCCCGCGCACGTGCCGTAGACCGGCATCCCGCGTGCGATCGCGTCGCGGAGGGGATGCTGCATCCCGAACGCGCGCGCCAGCTTGTCGATGACGCTCGACTCCCCGCCCGGCAGCACGAGGCCGTCGACGGCGGCGAGGTCGGCCGGACGTCGGACGAGGGAGACCTCCGCGCCGAGCGCTGTCAGCACCCGCGCGTGCTCCCGCACGTCGCCCTGGAGCGCGAGCACCCCGACCCGCGGCGTCACGCTTCCTCCACCTCGTCCCCATTCACTCGCCCCGTGTCCCACTTCCGCCGACACGTGTCCCGAAGGTGGTCGTTTTCGGCGGGGGAAAACGACCACTTTCGGGACATAGCTCGCGGCGCGGGCAGAGTCACCAGCCGCGCTCGGCGAGGCGGTGCGGCGCGGGAAGGTCCGACACGTTGATGCCGACCATCGCCTCGCCGAGGCCGCGGGAGACGTCCGCGATGACCTTCGGGTCGTCGAAGAACGTCGTCGACTTCACGATCGCCTTCGCGCGCTCGACCGGGTTGCCGCTCTTGAAGATCCCCGAGCCCACGAAGACGCCGTCGGCGCCGAGCTGCATCATCATCGCGGCATCCGCGGGCGTCGCCACGCCGCCGGCGACGAACATCACGACGGGCAGCGTGCCGGTCTCGGCGATCTCGGCGACGAGCTCGTACGGCGCCTGCAGCTCCTTCGCTGCGACGAACAGCTCATCCTTCGGCAGTGCCGTGAGCGCCGCGATCTGGCCGCGGATGGTGCGGATGTGCTTCATCGCCTCCGAGACGTCGCCGGTGCCCGCCTCGCCTTTCGAGCGGATCATCGCCGCTCCCTCGGTGATGCGCCGCAGCGCTTCGCCGAGGTTGGTGGCGCCGCAGACGAACGGCACGGTGAAGCCCCACTTGTCGATGTGGTTGACGTAGTCGGCCGGCGAGAGCACTTCGGACTCGTCGATGTAGTCGACACCGAGCTCCTGCAGCACCTGCGCCTCGACGAAGTGGCCGATGCGGGCCTTGGCCATCACCGGGATCGAGACGGCCTCGATGATGCCGTCGATCATGTCGGGGTCGCTCATGCGCGAGACCCCGCCCTGGGCGCGGATGTCGGCGGGAACCCGCTCGAGCGCCATGACGGCGACGGCGCCGGCATCCTCGGCGATCTTCGCCTGCTCGACGGTGACGACGTCCATGATGACGCCGCCCTTCAGCATCTCGGCGAGGCCGCGCTTGACGCGCGACGATCCGGTGGTGGCTTCGGTCATGGTGGACTTCTTTCGGGAGAGATCAATGGCCTAGGCCAAAAGCTACCATGTCCCGTCACATAGGCTGGGGGTGTGACCGTCGACCTCCGCACGCCGCCGATCTCGGGGAGCACCGCCGCCGAGATCGCCGACAGCGTGCGCGTGCTCGCCGAGCGGCGCGCCCTCGCCCCCGGCGACGTGCTGCCCTCGGTGCGGGCGCTGGCCGACAGCCTCGGCGTCAATCGCAACACCGTCGTGGCCGCCTACCGCCAGCTGGCCCAGGCGGGCCTCGTCGAATCGCGCGGCCGCGCGGGCACCCGCGTCGCGGGTGTGCGCCGCTCACCGCAGGAGGGCTACGCCGTCGGCACCGTGCTGCGCGACGTGGGTACCGGAAACCCCGACTCCGCGCTCATCCCCGATCCGCGCGGAGCCCTCAGCCGCGCGGCGGGGCGGGCCGTGCTCTACGGCACGCCGGTGATCGACCCCGAGCTCGACACGTGGGCGACGGCATGGATGCGGGATGCCTTCGGCGACGCCCGGGCGCTCCGACTCACGATCACCGGAGGCGCCTCCGACGCGATCGACCGGCTGCTCTCGCAGGCGCTCACGCGCGAAGATGCCGTCGGGCTCGAAGACCCCTGCTTCCTCTCGAGCCTCAACACCGTGCGTCTCGGCGGCTATCGCCCGGTCGCCATCCCGGTCGATTCCGAGGGGATGACGCCGGCGGGGCTGCGCGCCGCGCTCGAGGCCGGTGTGCGGGCGGTCGTCTGCACGCCGCGCGCGCAGAATCCGACCGGAGCGAGTCTCACCGCCGACCGCGCAGCGGCTCTCCGCGAGGTGCTCGCCGACCATCCCTACGTCCTCGTGATCGAAGACGATCACTTCTCGCTCCTGTCGCAGGCTCCGTACCACTCGGTGATCGGCCCCGCGCACCGGCGGTGGGCGCTCGTGCGGTCGGTGTCGAAGTTCCTCGGACCCGACATGTGCCTCGCGGTCGCCGCATCCGATCCCGACACCGCCGAGCGTCTCGCGCTGCGCCTCAGTCCCGGCACGAGCTGGGTGAGCCACCTGCTGCAGCGCCTCGCGGTCGCGATGCTGACCGACGACGCGGTGACCGCCCAGATCCAGCGCGCCGGCGTGCATTACGCGGCGCGCAATGCCGCGTTCGCGCGGCTGCTCACGGCCGCGGGACTGCCGACCCTGCCCGGCGATGGACTGAGCCTGTGGACGCGCCTGCCGGTTCCCGCGCGGCGCGCCGCTGAGCACCTCATGCGGCGCGGATGGCTCGCGCGCGTGGGCGACGAGTTCGCCCTCGACGACCCCGCCGCCACCCATCACCTGCGCCTGACCGTCCACGATCTCGACGACGCGGATGCCGCGCGCCTGGTCGCCGATCTCGCGTCGTCGATCTCCGACGCCCGAACCCCCGAAGAAGGATGAGCCCGCAATGAAGATCCTGTCGATCCAGTCCGCCGTCGCGTATGGGCACGTCGGCAACTCCGCCGCTGTCTTCCCGCTGCAGCGCATCGGCGTGGAAGTCCTCCCCGTCTACACGGTGAACTTCTCCAACCACACCGGGTACGGTGCCTGGCGCGGTCCGCTCATCTCCCCCGACGACATCCGCGACGTCATCACGGGAATCGAGGACCGCGGCGTGTTCGGCGAGGTCGACGTGATCCTGTCGGGCTATCAGGGCGGCGAGGGCGTCGCCGATGTGATCCTCGACGCCGTGCAGCGCGTGAAAGCCGCCAATCCGGCTGCGGTGTACGCGTGCGATCCGGTCATGGGCAACGCGAAGAGCGGATGCTTCGTCGCCCCCGCCATCCCCGTCCTCCTCCGCGAGCGGGTCGTGCCAGCCGCCGACATCATCACTCCGAACCAGTTCGAGCTCGGCTACCTGACGGGCACCGAGCCGACCGATCTCGCCTCGACCCTCGCGTCGGCCGATGCGGCACGCGCGCTCGGGCCGGACGTCGTGCTCGTGACCTCGGTGGAGCGGCCCGACCGACCCGACGGCACGATCGAGATGCTCGCCGTGACCGGCGACGGCGCGTGGATCGTGCAGACGCCGCATATCCCGATGAAGGCCAACGGATCGGGCGATGTCACCGCCGCGCTCTTCACGGCGCACTACAACGCGAGCGGCGATGCGGCCGACGCGCTCGCCCGCACGGTGTCGAGTGTGTTCGACCTGCTGCTGAACACCTACGACGCGGGTGCCCGCGAGCTCCGGCTCGTCGAATCG
>JACEFY010000241.1 GCA_016807485.1 Stenotrophomonas maltophilia
GATCGCCGCCGATCTGAACATGCCGACGGAGAACCTCCTCACCCCCGACACGCTGCGCCGCATCGCCTGGTCGCCGCCGGAGGTCATCGACGAGGAGTCGATCGCGGCGGCGCTGGCCGCGCACGGTGCGCGTGCGTGGCAGGTCCAGCGCACCACCAGCGAGATCGCGGCCGCGTTCATCGAATCCATGCAGGCTCCCGCGGCGGAAGCGGGCGACGCTTCGTAGACTCCGTCCAAACGACACGGCGGTACTGAGTCTCACGGTAAGCTGGACTCAATCCCAAGCTTTGGAGGCAATGTGGCCGAGATGTCGGACGTCTGGTTCGTCGATGGAGTGCGCACCCCGTTCGGGCGCGCCGGCGAGAAGGGCATGTATTGGAACACTCGCGCCGATGACCTCGCCGTGAAGGCGACCATCGGTCTCATGGAGCGCAACGGCGGACTGCCCGCCGACCGAGTGGACGACGTGGCGATCGCCGCGACGAGCCAGACCGGAGAGCAGGGCCTCACCCTCGGCCGCTCCGTCGCGATCCTCTCCGGGCTCCCCCAGTCGGTGCCCGGCTTCGCGATCGACCGCATGTGCGCCGGCGCGATGACGAGCGTCGCCATGATGGGCGCCTCGATCGGCTCGGGCATGTACGACGTCGCCCTCGCCGGCGGTGTCGAGCACATGGGCCACTACCCCATCGGCGGCAACGCCGACCCCAACCCGCGGTTCGTCGCAGAGCGCATGGTCGACCCGGGCGCGCTGAACATGGGCGTCACCGCCGAGCGGATTTTCGACCGCTTCCCGCAGCTCACGAAGGAGCGCTCCGACCGATTCGGCATGCTCAGCCAGCACAAGGCGCAGGCCGCCTACGAGGCGGGCAAGTTCCAGCCCGACCTCGTTCCCGTCGCGATCAAGGATGCCGAGGGCAGCTGGGGCCTCGCGACCGAAGACGAGGGCCGCCGCCCCCAGACGACGATGGACGACCTCGCCGCGCTCAAGACGCCGTTCCGTCCGCACGGACGTGTGACGGCCGGCACCTCGTCTCCCCTCACCGACGGCGCGACGATGTCGCTGCTCGCGGGCGGCGGCGCCGTCACGGAGCTGGGCCTGACGCCGAAGATGCGCATGGTCTCGTTCGCCTTCGCGGGCGTGCAGCCGGAGATCATGGGCATCGGCCCGATCCCCTCGACCGAGAAGGCCCTCAAGAAGGCGGGTCTGACGATCTCGGACATCGGGCTCTTCGAACTCAACGAGGCCTTCGCGGTCCAGGTGATCTCCCTGCTCGATCACTTCGGCATCGCCGACGACGACCCGCGCGTCAACCCGTGGGGCGGCGCGATCGCGCTCGGACATCCGCTCGCGGCTTCCGGAGTGCGCCTCATGATCCAGCTCGCGGCGCAGTTCGCCGAGCGCCCGGACGTGCGCTACGGCCTTACGGCGATGTGCGTCGGTCTCGGTCAGGGCGGCTCGGTCATCTGGGAGAACCCCCACTACAACGGCAAGAAGCGGTGAGAGACACAGCGATGACCAACTACGACGAGATCGACTTCTCCCCCATCCAGGCCCTCACCGAGGGCGAGGTGATCACCCACGCGCGCGTCCGTGACATCCGTCTCGCCTCCGGCAAGGTGCTCGCGCTCATCACCCTCGACAACGGCCGCGACCACACGCGCCCGAACACGCTCGGCCCCGCCACCATGACGGCGCTCGGCGAGACGTTCGACGCGCTGCGTGCCCGCGCCGCCGCCGGCGAGATCGACGCCGTGGGCATCACCGGCAAGCAGTACATCCTGGCCGCCGGCGCCGACCTCTCCGACATCACCAAGGTGGGGTCGAAGGAGAACGCCAAGCTGGTCGCCCAGCTCGGCCACAAGGTGTTCGGCAAGCTCGAGCACCTCGGCGTGCCGACGTTCGCCTTCGTCAACGGACTCGCTCTCGGCGGCGGCCTCGAGATCGCGCTCAACTCGCACTACCGCACGGTGGATGCGTCCGCCGCCGCCATCGCCCTTCCCGAGGTCTTCCTCGGCATCATCCCGGGCTGGGGTGGCGCGTACCTGCTGCCGAACCTCATCGGCATCGAGAACGCCCTCGAGGTCGTCATCTCGAACCCGCTGAAGCAGAACCGCATGCTGAAGCCGCAGCAGGCGTTCGAGCTCGGCATCATGGACGCGATCTTCCCGGCATCCACCTTCCTCGAGAGTTCGCTTGCGTGGGCCGACCGCGTGCTGTCCGGCACGGTGAAAGTCGAGCGCAAGAACGTGCCCGGCAAGATCGAGCGTGCGGTCAAGTGGCCCGTCGCGATCAAGATGGCCCGCGGCATGCTCGAGTCGAAGATCGGCACCGTCCCGCGCTCGCCCTACGTCGCGCTCGACCTGCTCGAGAAGGCGAAGAGCGGCACGAAGGAGGAGGGCTTCGCCCGCGAAGACGAGGCGCTGGCCGATCTCGTGACGGGCGACCAGTTCGCGGCATCCATGTACGCGTTCGACCTCGTGCAGAAGCGCGCGAAGAGGCCTGTCGGCGCGCCCGACAAGGCGCTCGCAAAGAAGGTCACCAAGGTCGGCATCATCGGCGCGGGCCTCATGGCGAGCCAGTTCGCGCTGCTGTTCGTGCGCAAGCTCAAGGTGCCCGTGCTCATCACCGACCTCGACCAGGCGCGGGTCGACAAGGGCGTCGCGTACATCCACGACGAGATCGCGGGGCTCGAGGCGAAGGGCCGGCTCGACGCGGATTCCGCGAACCAGCTGCGCGCGCTCGTGACCGGCACGACCGACAAGAGCCTCTACTCCGACTGCGACTTCGTCATCGAGGCCGTGTTCGAAGAGGTCGGCGTCAAGCAGGCCGTCTTCGCCGAGATCGAGCAAGTCATCGCCGAGGACGCCATCCTCGCGACCAACACATCGTCGCTCTCCGTCGCCGAGATCGGCTCGAAGCTCGCCCACCCGGAGCGGCTCGTCGGGTTCCACTTCTTCAACCCGGTCGCGGTCATGCCGCTGATCGAGATCGTGAAGACGGATGCCACGACCGATGCCGCCCTGTCGACGGCGTTCGTCGTCGCCAAGGGCCTCGGCAAGAACGCGGTCCTCACCGCCGACGCACCCGGGTTCGTCGTCAACCGGCTGCTCGCCAAGGTGATGGGCGAAGCGGCGCGCGCCGTGTACGAGGGCACCCCGGTCGCCGACGTCGAGAAGGCCTTCGGCCCGCTCGGCCTGCCGATGGGGCCGTTCCAGCTCATCGACCTCGTCGGCTGGAAGGTCGCCGCCCACGTGCAGGACACGATGGTGCACGCCTTCCCCGACCGGTTCTACGCGAACGAGAACTTCCACGTTCTGGCCGAGCTGCCGGAAGTCGTCGAGAAGGACAAGGGCGGGCGTGTCACCGGCTTCACGAAGGCGGCGCAGAAGGCTCTCGCGGGCGTCGGTTCGTCGCCGGCATCCGCCGACACGATCCTCCGGCGCGTGCAGGATGGTCTGGCGCAGGAGATCAAGCTGATGCTCGACGAGGGCGTCGTGCCCGAGGTCGAAGACATCGACCTGTGCCTCATCCTCGGCGCGGGCTGGCCGTTCATCGACGGCGGCGCGTCGCCGTACCTCGATCGCGAGGGCGCATCGGAGCGGGCCTTCGGCGACACCTTCCACCACCCGGTGATCACGGGCATCGGCAGCTGAGCAGCGGCATCCGCCTCCCGCTCCCCGTCGCGTAGCTGCGGAGATCTGCACACCTGCGGATGCCTCGACCCGAGGCCTCCGCAGCACCGCAGATCTCCGCAGTTGTGCGTGGGCCGCAGGTGCGCACGCGCGGGAACGCCGGCCGACGGAAGCGTGAACACTCGGTGACGCGGGGCCCATCCGGCGCGGGGCGCGGCCACGGACCGGGCATCCTGGCTGTGTGATCGAGACTGCCACCTCCCTCTTCGGCACGAGCGGGATGAACTCGCTCATCAAGACGGGCGGAGCCGTGCTCACGGTGCTGCTCGTCGTTCCGGCGCTGTTCAAGCTGCTGGTCGTCACGATCGATGAGGGCGAAGCCGCGATCCGCACGCGCAACGGCCGGCCGCTCGTCCGCCGCCGCGCGCGCCGTGGGCATGCCGTCGGCGAGGTCGTCGTGCTCCGGCCCGGGACGCACGCCGTGTTCCCCGTGCTCGCGTGGTATCGCCGCGGCGACACGCGGGTGCGCTCGACCGACCTGCCCGCGCGACAGCTGAC
>JACEFY010000242.1 GCA_016807485.1 Stenotrophomonas maltophilia
CCACCACGATCCGCTCGATCACGCCGCGGCGCAGCAGCTCACTGGCCAGACGCAGGGCGAAGGTCGTCTTGCCGGCCCCCGGGGTCGCCGCCGCGAGGAAGTCTCGGGGGCCTTTGCCGACGCCGTCGGGACCGTCGGCGTCGAAGTACGTCTCGAGGGCCTCCGCCTGCCAGGCGCGCAGATTCTGGGCGGTGCCCCACGGCGCGCGCTGCGGGAACGCAGGCGAAAGGTGCTCGGCAGCGAAACTGCCGAAATGCTCCTGTTGCTCGCCGTCCACGAGTGACCACCCTAAGCGTTCGCACCGACACGCTAGCCTCGAAGGCGACCGGAAGTCAGGAGAGTCATGGCCGAGAACGACGCCACGCCGGATGATCGCCGCACCCCGTATGTGCCCAACGAGACGGCGCACCCCTGGCGACGGATGGTCTCGATCGGCGACTCGTTCACCGAGGGGATCGGCGACCCCATCCCCGGCACCCTCGACGAGCACCGCGGATGGGCCGATCGCGTCGCCGAAGTGCTCGCGGCGCAGGTCGACGACTTCGCGTACGCCAACCTCGCCGTGCGCGGAAAGCTCATCGCGCAGATCGTCGACACCCAGATCGAGCCCGCGCTGGCACTGAAACCCGACCTCATCACGTTCTCCGCCGGCGGCAACGACGTGCTCCGTCCCGGCAGCGACCCGGATGCCGTCGCCGTGCAGTTCGAGGATGCGGTGGCCCGTCTCGGCTCACAGGGTGCGACGGTCGTCGTCTTCACCGGCATCGACACCGCCTTCACCCCGGTGTTCCGCGCGCTCCGCGGCAAGATCGCCATCTACAACGAGAACATCCGCGCCATCGCCGACCGCTACGACTGTGTCGTGGCCGACCAGTGGGCGCTCAAGGAGGTGCAGGATCCGCGGTTCTTCGACGACGACCGGCTGCACATGAACCCGCTCGGGCACCACGAGGTCGCGCGGATGGTGCTGCGGGCGCTGAACGTGCCGAACGACCTCGCGCCGATGCAGCCCGACCCGCTGCCGAGGATGACGTGGCGCTCGGCGCGCGCCGGCGATCTCGTCTGGGCCCGCACGCATCTGGCTCCGTGGGTCCTGCGGCGCCTGCGCCACCAGTCCTCGGGCGACAACATCACCGCCAAGCGGCCCGATGCCGCGCCGATGGGGCTTCCGCTTCTCACGGAGGCGCCGGCGAAGAACCGCGCGGCGGGGCCGGGCACCCCCGTCTGAGCACGCGTCTCAGCCGACGACACCCGGCGGGACGAGCAGGGTCTCCAGCCCGCGGCCCTGCAGGGGCACGGTGTGCCAGAGCACCGTCAACGCTCCGTGCGCGTCGCGCTCGATGAGGAGGCGGTGCCGCGGCGTCGTGTCGACGAGGTGCACGCGCACGCCGCCGTCGGCGAGGGCTTCGCCGCGCGCTGCGACGGCGAGCACGGTGCCCGCCGTCACGGCCGGGCCGACGAGCGGCGCCGGCGGCTGCAGCATGGGGGGCGCGACGTCCGCGGCGAGCACGGTGGTGAGCCACGCACCGCGTCCGACCGCGATGTCGCCCGTCGGGGCCTGCGGGGTGGGGCGGGTGAGCGTCCATCCGCGGTCGCCGTCGTCGGCGAGCGCCCATCCGGCCGCGTCCGCCGCGCCGTCCGGAGCGGCGGTGAGCGCGGCGCGCGCGTCCCACGCGTCGAGGGTCTGCGGGGTGTCGACCGCGTCCGCCCCGTCCGCGTCGTCCAGCCGCTCGACGAACTCCCAGAACGCGGCCAGGGTCTCTGCCGTCTCGAGGGTCGCGCCCTGGTAGGCGATCACGATGCCCTCGTCGGGGAGGACCAGCCCGAATTGGCCGTATGCGCCGTCGAGGCGGAAGCCGTGTCGGCTGCGCCACACCTGATAGCCGTAGCCCAGCGCCCAGTCGTCCTGCTCCCCCGCCGGAGCCGCCGGGTCGGCGGTGTCCGACCAGACCTCCGAGAGTTCCCGCACGTAGGCGGCCGGCACGAGCTGCGCGCCCTCCCACGTGCCGCCCTGGGCGAGCAGACGGGCGAGGCGTGCGATGTCGTCGACCGTCAGGTGGAATCCCGAGAACCCCTGCTCGATGCCGGCGAGCGGCTTCATCCACCGGTCGGGGATCCCGAGCGGATCGAGCAGCCGCGGGCGCAGGTAGTCGATCAGGCGCTCGCCGGTGAGCGCCGTCACGATGCACGACAGCGCGAAGGTGGCATCGGAGTTGTAGGCGAACCGCGTGCCCGGAGGCGACTGCGGTGCGACGGTGAGCAGCCGCTCCAGATCGAACCGCAGTTCGCGCTCGATCTGCTCGGGCGAGTGGCCCGTGTTCATGGTCAGGAGGTGCCGGACGGTGATCCGGTGGGGGTTCGGGCGGCCGAGCAGCGCGCCGACCGAATCGTCGAGCGTGAGCCGCCCCTCAGCGGCGAGCAGCCCGATGGCGACCGAGGTGAACGTCTTCGACACCGAGTACACGAGCGCCGGCTGATCGCGCCGATACGGCGCCCACTCGGCCTCGAAGACCGTCTCTCCGTCCCGGAGGATGAGGAGCGCGTGCGGGTCGGCGCCGGCTTCCAGGCGACGGAGCAGCCCGTCGACGGCGGCGGCGGGAAGGGTGTTCGTCGAGAGGCGGCGTTGCGTCATCGGTCCAGGCTATGCCCGGGGCTGCTCGGTCGGGCGGAGCGCCCAGAGCGCGACGGCGGAGGCTGCCGCCACGTTGAGCGAGTCGACGCCCCCGGCCATCGGGATCGTCACGACGCTGTCGGCCGCGTCCAGTGCCCGCCGCGACAGGCCGTCGCCCTCCGACCCCATCATGAGCGCGACGCGTTCGGGGCGGTGGGCGGCGAACTCGTCGAGACCGACGGCGTCGTCGGCGAGGGCGAGAGCGGCGACGTGCACGCCGGCGGCGGTGAGGATGCCGCGGGCCTCCCGCCAGACCGGCATCCGGGTCCACGGCACCTGGAAGACCGTCCCCATGCTCACCCGCACGCTCCGCCGGTAGAGGGGATCGGCGCAGCGCGGGCTGATGAGCACCGCGTCGGCGCCGAGACCCGCGGCGGCGCGGAATGCGGCGCCCACATTGGTGTGGTCCACGATGTCCTCGAGGATGAGGATGAGCCGTGCGTCCGCGATGACGTCCGCCATCGGTCGGGGCTCCGGCCGGTGCATCGCCGCAAGGGCGCCGCGATGCACGGCGTAGCCCGTGAGCGCCTCGGCGACGTCGTCGTCGACGACGTAGATGGGCGCGTCGGCGGCGAGATCGCGGATGTCGTCGAGCCACTTCTCCTGCACCAGCACCGACCGCGGCCGGTGCCCCGCGGCGAGCGCGCGGGCGATGACCTTCGACGACTCCGCGATGTAGAGCCCGCCGGCCGGCTCCAGCACCCGGCGCAGAGCGACGTCGGTGAGGTCCCGGTAATCCGCCAATCGGTCGTCGGCGGCATCGGCGATCCTGTGGACGGTCATGGATTCATCGTGTCACGGCATCCGTAACATCCCCGAAAAGCGGTGCGCGTAGGCTCGGCGGTGGAGAGGATGCGATGGCCCCCGTGCTCGAGCTGGATCCGCAGGCGACCGCCGCGGTCGGCCGCGCGATCGACGCGCTCGCCGGTCGGCGCGTCGCGATCCTCACCGGTGCGGGCGTCTCGACCGACTCCGGCATCCCCGATTACCGCGGACAGGGTGCGCCCACGCGCACCCCCATGACCGCGCAGCAGTTCCTCTCGAGCGAGTCGGCCCGCCGCCGCTACTGGGTGGGCAGCCACCTCGGGTGGAAGGCCTTCGCGGCGTCGTCGCCGAACGACGGGCACACAGCGCTCGCCGACCTCGAGCAGCAGGGCGTCGCGAGCGGGATCATCACCCAGAACGTCGACGGACTCCACCTGCGCGCCGGAAGCCGTCGCGTCGTCGAGCTGCACGGCACGATGCGCCGCGTGTTCTGCACGCACTGCGGTCAGGTCTTCGACCGCCGTGACCTCGCCGTGCGCGTCGAGGCGGCGAACCCGTGGATCACCGTGCCGGAGAACGTCGAGCTCGGTCCCGACGGCGACGTCCTGCCGTCGTCGAGCGAGGCGTTCGTCATCCCGGAGTGCTCGGTGTGCGCCGGCATGCTGAAGCCCGACGTCGTCTTCTTCGGCGAGTACATCCCCGTCGAGAAGTTCCAGGAGGCCGAGCAGCTCGTCCGCT
>JACEFY010000243.1 GCA_016807485.1 Stenotrophomonas maltophilia
CGGCATCGAACGGGGCGACCTCGACCTGCCATGCCGCGAGCAGGCGATCGACCATGCGATGCACCTCGGGGCGGCCGTAGCGCTGCACGACCGCGGTGAGCTCGACGAGCGTCGCGGCCGAGATCCGTCCACCCCCGGCCGCCAAAAGCGCGGCGACCTCCTCGTGACCCGGCTCCTCCTCGATCACCGCCATGACGGCGGAGGTGTCGACGATCACCGCGGCACACCGAGGTCGTCGTAGAGTTCCGTGCGCTCGTACTCACGCCACGTGCCCGGCGCCCCGGCGATGCTCGCGCGGATCTCCTCGATCAGCCGGTCCGCCGTCCGAAGCCGTGCGGCGACGCTCGCGGTGAGCTCGCCACGGTCGGCCAGCTCGTCGACGCGTCGGCGCACGGCATCCTCGATCGCGCTCGTCTTGGATGCTCCCGTCAAGGCTGCGAGCTCTGTGACGAGGGCGACCGTGCGCTCGTTCTTGATGTTCAGCCCCATGCGGCTGATTCTACCGCTCCCCGGGTCGACGTCTACCCTCAGTAGGCGACGACCGGAAGCACGCCCCGGGCACGGGAGTCGAGCCAGCCCGGCTCCCCGTCGAAGGTCACCCGCAGCACGTGGAGCCCTCGGCTGAGCTTCGGGACGGTGACCGAGAACCGGCCCCGGTCGCCGGCGGCGATCTGCACCGTGGCGACGACCCGACCGTTGTCGGTCACCGTGACCGCACCCACCGGCGCGCTGCGGTCGTCCGCCGTCACCCGGCCGGCCACCGTGACCGACGATCCGGCGCGCACCAGCGGGCGATCGGGCTGGGCGAAGACGTGGGTCGCGACCTCCGTGACCTGCGGCTCCGTGAGCACCGCGACCGAACGGGCGGGCACGGTGACCGCGCCGGATGCGGCATCCCACGTCGTCGTCTTCACGACGGCATCAGAGCCGTTCGCCTGGGCGGCGGTCAGCGCGAACGACCGGCCCGCGAGCGCGGGCACCGTCTGCGTCACAGGCTCGGGCGACGCGTTGAACACGACGAGGGCACCCGCAAGATCGGGGTCGACGTCGTCGCCGACCCGGTCGTCGATCAGCATGGTGATGACGCCGGGCGCGGCGCCCGGGCCGCTGTTCGGGAACGACACCTTCTGCTCGATACGCTCCGCAGACCCCAGCCGCAGCAGCGGCACCTCACGGCGCACGCGGAGCAGGTCGAGAGCGGCTGCCTCGGCGGCGGCGATATCCGCCCCGCCGGGCTTCAGCGCCGGGTTCGCCAGCAATGGCTGCATGATCGGCCACTTGTCCTTGTTGTCGGCCGCGGGCGGCAGGCCCGACCCGAACGTCGAGGTCTGCCCCGTCCAGTCGATGCGGTTGAACCAGTCGCCCGAGTTGTAGCTGTTGCGGTCGAGCGACTTCGACCGCAACAGCTCGGTGCCGGCGTGCCAGAACGACGGCGTCTGAGCGAGGGTCACCGTGCCGAGCGACAGCGTGTTCATGCGCACGCGGTCGGCCATGGTCGTGTCGGTCGGCAGCTTCAGCACGCCGAGGTCGTACAGCGTCTCGTTGTCGTGCGCGTCGACGTAGCTGATGATCTCGTCGGGTTGGGTGGCGTAGCCGGCGGCCTGCCCGTTGTAGTCGAGCTCCGCGCCGGTTTTCACCGTGCCGTCGGCCGTGGCGAACGAGAAGTCCGCCAGGTTGCCCGCGAGCCCGAGCTTGACGAGATCGGTCTGGTGACCGAGGTCGGCGAGCGCCTGTTCGGCGGTGCCGTTGATCGGATCGCCGTTGGGATCGGTCGCGAGCCCGGTACCGAAGCCCTGCCGGAACGTCGAGCCGCTGTCGACGGGGCTGCCGCCGTGGACGGCGTCGCGCAGGCGATCGCTGAACGTTCCGATGCCGGTACCGCCGAGGTTTCCTTGCCGCGCCTGCACGAACAGCGCGTCGCCCTGCACCTCGCCGAAGTTCCAGCCCTCGCCGTAGAGATAGATGCTCTTGCCGTCGACACCGTCCTTCTTCAGCGTCAGCTCGTCGAGCGCGGCGCGCGCGGCCAGCAGGTTCTCCTTCGAGTGGTGCCCCATGAGGTCGAAGCGGAAGCCGTCGACCTTGTACTCCTTCGCCCAGAGCACGAGCGAATCGACCATCAGCTTCTGCGCCACCCGGTGCTCGGTCGCGACGTTCTGGCAGCACGTCGAGGTCTGCACCGCGCCGCTGGCGTCGAGCCGCTGGTAGTAGCCCGGCACCACCTGGTCGAGCACCGAGGTGTCGGCCTGTCCCGAGGCCGAGGTGTGGTTGAACACCTCGTCGAGCACGACCTGCAGCCCCATCTTGTGGAGTGAGCCCACCATCGTCCGGAACTCGCCGACGCGCGCGCCGCCCTCGGGGTTCGTCGCGTACGAGCCCTCCGGCGCCGAGTAGTGGAACGGGTCGTAGCCCCAGTTGAACCCGTCGGTGTCGGCGACCGCCTGCACGCACGCCTGCTGCTGGTCGGAGTCGGCCGGCAGCGCCGCGAGGTCGCACCCCGGCACGGCCTGGGCCGCGCGGTCTTCTTCGATCGTCGCGATGTCGAACGACGGCAGCAGGTGCACCGTGTTGATGCCGGCGGATGCCAGCTGCTTCAGCTGCGCCGTGCCCGCGCCGTCGCGCGCGAACGCGAGGTAGGTGCCGCGCTCGTTCTCGGGCACCGACGCATCGGTGATCGAGAAATCGCGGATGTGCAGCTCGTAGATGGCCCGGTCGACGTCGCGCGCGATCACGGGCGCCTTCGCCTTGGTCCACACCGCCGGCTTCCATGCCTTGTCGTCTAGGTCGACGGCGACGGAGCGCGTCGAGTTCGTCGTGAGCGCGACCGACGCGGGGTCGGTGACCCGGTTGGTCTCGATCTTCCCGGTCGTCGGGGCGTAGACCGCCACCTCCCACAGGTACTCGTCGCCCTTCAGCGCCGTGCGTCCCGCCACCGTCCACGTGCCGGACGCCGCATCGAAGGATGCCGCGTGCCGCGTCGGGTCGCCGGTGGCACCGGCATCCCACGTCAGCAGCGTCGCCGACTGCGCCGTCGGCGCCCACAGGCGGAAGGTCGGCTTCGACCCACGGAACGACACCCCGAGCACATCGTCCGCCGCGGCGTCGGCGTACAGGTCGTCGAGTACGCCCGGGATCTGGACGCCGGTGAACGCCGTGAGCTTTCCATCCGCGGCGCGCTGCGCGACCGCGACCTGTCCGCGCAGGAGCGCGGCGACCGCATCCCGATCCTGCCCCTCGATGTGCAGGGCGACGTAGCCGGAGAGAGCGGGGAAGCGCGCGCGTTGCGCCTCGGTGAGCCCCGAGTCGACGCGGGTGAGGGCGATGGGCTCAGCGCCGGTCACCTCCCCGTCGGCGACGGCGAGCCCGGCGGTCTGCGACCCGTAGAGCGCGAAGCTCGCACCCGACGCCGCGCCGAGGTCGCCCGGCCAGGCGATCGTCTCGGCATCGATCCAGTGCGCACGCGACTGACCGGTGCCGGCCAGCGGCGGGTCGGCCGAGACGATCTCGAGCCGGTGGGTCGTGGCGTCGTAGGTGAAGGTCACGCGCTTGCCCTCGGTGGCCGAGAAGGCGATGTTGGCGCCGCCCTCGGCACCGTCGGCGCCGTAGTTCTCATCCCAGCTGAGGCCGTGCGCCACCTTGACCTCGTACGAACCGGTCGGCAGCTTGCTGGTCGAGAAGGTGTACACGCCGTCGCGGTCGCCGTCGAACATCATCGCGCGCAGGCACTCCGGCGACCAGTCGGCCGCGCACCCGAGTTCGGACTGGAACGATCCCGCGAGGGTCACGACCGGGCCGTCATCGCTCGACTGCACGACCTTCGTGCGCGGATCGAACCAGAAGGTCACCGGACCGCCCGGATGGGTGAGCACGATGTTGGGCCCGCTCGCGACGCCGTTCGCGCCGTAGTTCTCGTCCCAGCTCTTCTCCGTCGCGACCTTGTACTCGTAGTCGCCGGCAGGGAGGTCGACCGTGAGCCGCCAGATCCCGTCGACCTGCGTCATCTGCGCCTGGTCGCAGTCGGGGGCCCAGTCGCCCGCGCACCCCATCTCGGAGTTGAGCGAGCCGGGGATGCTGACCGCGCGGTACGGGGTCGCGTCGTCGGGCTCTTCGGGCACGACGTCGGCGGCGAGGTTCACCCGGTTGCCGACGGACGCGTACGTCGACGCGGCGG
>JACEFY010000244.1 GCA_016807485.1 Stenotrophomonas maltophilia
GCGGTTCGCGGTGGTCACCGATGCCCGGCGCCGCGAATTCGCCTTCTCGGTCTACGACGGGCTCGACGACGACGGCCTTCCCGTGCGCACGGACGGCCCGACTCTGACTCCGCGCGATCGGATCGACGACGTGCTGGCGGAGCTCGGCGCGGACCGCCGCGATGTGACGTCCGTCTCGGCGGCGATGATCGGTCTCGCGGCATCGCGCGCGCTCGCCGCCGGGCGTGAGCTGACCGGATCCGAGCCGCTCTACCTCCGCGCGCCCGACGTGACCCTGCCGGCGGCACCCAAGCGGGTGGGGACATGACCGTGCGGGAGGCCGCGGCATCCGACCTCGCCGCCATCATGGACCTCGAGCGCGCCTCGTTCCCGACCGACGCGTGGAGCGAGTCGATGATGAGCGCGGAGCTCGCCTCGCCGCACGGGCGCTACCTCGTGCTCGAGGAGGCCGGCCGCTTCGTGGGGTACGGCGGCGTGCGCGCGGTGCGCGGCGCGGCCGACGCCGACATCCAGACGATCGCCATCGCCGCCTCCGCTCGGGGCGGCGGACGCGGACGGGTCCTGCTGTCCGCCCTGCTCGCCACGGCGCGCGAGCGCGGCGCGCGCACGGTGTTCCTCGAGGTCCGCGCCGACAATCCGGTCGCCGCCGCGCTGTACACCTCGGAGGGCTTCATCGAGATCGCCCGTCGCCCGCGCTACTACCAGCCGGACGATGTCGATGCCGTCGTCATGCAGCTCGATCTCGTGGGGTGGGCCGCGCGCGAGACCGTCGACGCGGGGGTGTGCTCGTGAGGGCGTGGCAGTTGCAGGCTGGATCGACCTTTTCGGCCGTCCCGGAGCCCGTGGTGCCACATTCAGCCTGCAACTCGCACGGGGAGGCGACGCCATGAGCCGCGAAGAGCCCCTCGTCCTCGGGATCGAGACCAGCTGCGACGAGACCGGCATCGGGATCGTCCGCGGCCGCACGCTCCTCAGCAACACCATCGCCAGCTCCATGGACGAACACGCCCGTTACGGCGGTGTCGTGCCCGAGGTCGCCGCCCGCGCCCACCTCGAAGCCCTCCAGCCCGCGATCGAGGCTGCCGTCGCCGAAGCCGGCGTCCGGCTCCCCGACCTCGACGCGGTCGCCGTCACGAGCGGCCCGGGGCTCGCGGGCGCCCTGATGGTCGGCGTCGGCGCCGCGAAGGCGCTCGCCGTGAGCCTCGGCACGCCGCTCTACGCCGTGAACCACCTCGTCGGTCACATCGCCGCCGACCTGCTGACCGGCGACGACGTGGAGTATCCGACCGTCGCGCTGCTGGTGAGCGGCGGGCACACGTCGCTGCTGCTCGTGCGCGATCTCGTGAGCGACGTCGAGATGCTCGGTGAGACGATGGATGACGCCGCGGGGGAGGCGTTCGACAAGATCGCGCGCATCCTCGGCCTGCCCTATCCCGGCGGCCCAGAGATCGACCGCGCGGCGGCGACCGGCGATCCCGATGCCATCCGGTTCCCTCGTGGGCTGTCCCGCGCGTCCGACATGGCCACCCGCCGCTACGACTTCTCGTTCTCGGGGCTCAAGACGGCCGTCGCCCGCTGGGTCGAGCAGCACGAAGAGGACGGTGTCGACGTCGCCGATGTCGCCGCGTCGTTCCGCGAGGCCGTCGTCGACGTCCTGGTGACGAAGGCGCTGGATGCGTGCGCGCGTCACGACGTGCCGCGCCTGCTGCTCGGTGGCGGCGTGATCGCCAACCGGCGCCTGCGCGAGGTCGCGCTCGAGCGTGCCGCGGCGGCGGGTGTCGCCGTGCGAATCCCCCCGCTCAGCCTCTGCACCGACAACGGCGCGATGATCGCGGCGCTCGCGGCCGAGCTGATCCGCAGCGGTCATCCGGCGTCGACCCTCGCCTTCGGCGCCGATTCGACTCTTCCGGTCACCGAGATCCAGGTGGCGGTGCCCGCATGAGCGATCAGCCGGACCAGCCCGCTGCCGAGCCCCGCGTGGAGGCGCCGTCGGGTGACGTCGCGCCGGTCGGCGCTCCCTCGGGCCTCCCCGGCGAGCATCGCGGCGGGTTCTCGCGCGCGATGACCGAGCCGGTCCCGGTCGCGGAATCGCACACCGACACCGTGCAGGTCGAGTGGGCGCCGGCATCCGCGCCGCTCCCGCGCAGCGCCTCGTGGGCCCTCACCTTCGCGGTGCTCGGGCTCATCGTGTCGTTCCTGGTCGGCTGGGGCTTCCTCATCGGACTTGTCGGCGTTGGGCTCGCGATCGCCGCGCTCCGTCGCCCGTGGGAGGCGCGTGGTGTGGCCGTTTGGGCGCTGTGCCTCAGCCTCCTCTCGCTCGTCTTCAGCGCGGGGTGGCTGTGGTGGGCGTCGACGCAGGGGCCTCTGTTCGGCTGAGTCGGCCGCCGGCGATAGGCCCGTCAGACGCGGTCGGCGAGCAGTGCGACGCGGGCACCCGCGACGCGGGTCATGAAGAGGGTGGCGGAGGCCTGCCCGCGCAGTTTCAGTTTCGTCCGGAGGGATGCCGGGTCGATGTCGACGCCGCGCTTCTTGATCTCGAGCGTGCCGATGTCGCGCTCGCGGAGGGCGCGGGCGAGTGCTTTGACATCGGTGGGGAGGTGCTCGCGGATGCGGAACGACTGCACGAACGGGCTCGTCAGGGCGGCATCCCCCGTGAGGTAGGCGATGCCGTCGGACAGCATGCCGGCCTCGAGCGTGCGGGCGACGTCGCCGATCAGGCGGGCGCGGATGACGGCGCCCTCGGGTTCGTGGAGATACGCGCCGAGCGGCCGCACCGGCGCATCGACGGTGTCGGCGGATGCCGTGAGCTCCGCCGCCGTGCCCCCGCGGACGACGAGCGCCGCGCGGTGCACCCCAGGCCGCGCGAGGATGCCGGTCCACACGACGAGCTCGATGGTCGAGCCGTCGACGCTGATCCACTGCGCCTCGGCGTCGCGGGGGATCCGGGATCGATCGAACGCCGGACCGAGCTTGATGCCGGCAGGCAGGCGTGCGGCGAGATCGAAGACCCACTCGAGCGAGGGCGACCATTCGTCGGAACCGAGGCGCGCGGTCGAGCCGTGGCCGGCTGCGCGGCGTGCCGGGTCGAGCCAGACCGCCTCCACCCCGTCGAGGGAGACGTCTTCCGCGTTCGCGTGCCGAACGGTCGCCGCCGCCCCGAAGGGGGCGAGGTTGTAGGCCGCGAGCGCCGCGGTGATCTCGTCGGCGTCGACCGCGAGCACCTGCAGGCCGATGCCCGCGAAGCCCAGCGCATCGCCGCCGATGCCGCAGCCGAGATCGGCGACCTGTCCGATGCCGGCGTCGCGGAAGCGGCCTGCGTGCCGCGCCGCGATCTCGAGGCGGGTGGCCTGCTCGAGCCCGGCGCGGGTGAACAGCATCCGATCGGCGAACGCGCCGAACTTGGCGCGGGCACGCGTGCGCAGCCGGGCCTGCCCGACGGCGGCCGACACGAGCTCGGGGGTCTCGCCCTGCGCGCGCAGCCGCGACACGGCGGTGGCCACGTCGCCGGCCGAGTCGATGGCGCCGAGCCGGTCGACCAGCCGCAGGCCGTCCGGGGTCAGGAGCGCGGTCAGTTCGGCGTGGTCCACCCGGCCAGCCTAGACGGCGTCCTCCGGCGTCACAGAGTTGGCACTCGCGTTGCACGAGTGCCAATGGCGCCCTAGACTTGAGTTAGCACTCCACCGGTGTGGGTGCCAATCAGTCTTGAAGTTCTACGCCCAGCAAGAAAGAGGTAGACCGTGTCGGTTTCCATCAAGCCGCTCGAAGACCGCATCGTCATCAAGCAGGTCGAGGCAGAGCAGGTCACGTCCAGTGGTCTCGTCATCCCCGACACCGCCAAGGAGAAGCCCCAGGAGGGCGAGGTCGTGGCGGTCGGACCGGGTCGTATCGACGACAACGGCAACCGCGTTCCCCTCGACGTGGCCGTCGGTGACCGCGTCCTGTACAGCAAGTACGGCGGCACCGAGGTGGAGTTCGGCGGCGACGAGTACCTCGTCCTGTCGGCTCGCGACGTGCTGGCGGTCGTCGTCCGCTGACGTCCACGCATTCTCACGAAGGCCCCCGGCTCATCCCGGGGGCCTTCGTCATTCCCGGACCCCCCGTCGTGCCGACACCTCTTGCGCGAGCCGACAAGTTTCGC
>JACEFY010000245.1 GCA_016807485.1 Stenotrophomonas maltophilia
GGGTCGACCGCGGCCAAGATGCTCCACGAAGTCCCCGTCCCCGTCATCGTGGTTCCGCGGACCCACTCCGGCGCCAGCACCCAGGAAGGATCACAGCGATGAGTGCACCCGAAGCCGCACCGCTCGTCCCCGGCACCACCGACGCGGCCGCCAAGGGGGGATTGTCGAGCAAGGGCCTGAGCGCCGGCACGATCGGCCTGCTCGGCGCGGTCGTCATCGGCATCTCCTGCATCGCTCCGGCCTACACGTTCACCGCGGCCGTCGGCCCGACGGTGTCGGCGGTCGGGTCGCAGGTGCCGGCGATCATCCTCGTGGGGTTCATCCCGATGCTGCTCGTGGCCTTCGGCTACCGCGAGCTCAACAACCGGATGCCGGACGCCGGCACGTCGTTCACGTGGGCGAGCCGCGCTTTCGGGCCGTGGATCGGGTGGATGGCCGGCTGGGGTCTCATCGTCGCGACCATCCTCGTGCTGTCGAATCTCGCCGGCGTCGCCGTCGACTTCCTGTTCCTGCTGATCTCGCAGATCACCGGCAACCCCGACATCGCCGACATCGGCACCAACACCTTCGTCAACATCGCCGTCTGCCTCCTGTTCATGCTCGGTGCGACATACATCTCGTACCGCGACATGCAGACCACGCAGAAGCTGCAGTACGTCCTCGTGACGTTCCAGGTCGCCGTGCTGCTCTTCTTCGCGGTGGCTGCGATCGTGCAGGCGGTGAACGGCAACGGCTTCGACTACCAGCCATTCGATCTCGCCTGGTTCAACCCGTTCGCGGTGAGCTCGTTCAGCGCCGTCGCGGCCGGTCTGTCGCTGTCGATCTTCATCTTCTGGGGGTGGGATGTCACTCTCACGATGAACGAGGAGACCAAGGACCCCGAGAAGACCCCCGGCCGCGCGGCGACCGTCACCGTCATCACGATCGTGACGCTCTACCTCCTCCTGGCGGTCGCGATGATCATGTTCGCCGGTACCGGCACGGGAGAGCTCGGGCTCGGCAACGAGGACATCCAGGAGAACGTCTTCTTCCACCTTTCGGGACCGATCCTCGGGCCGCTCGCCTTCCTCGTGTCGCTCGCCGTGCTGACCTCGTCGGCGTCGTCGCTGCAGTCGACCTTCGTCGGGCCTGCGCGGACCCTCCTGTCGATGGGGCACTACGGCGCGCTGCCGCCGGCGTTCGCGAAGGTGAGCCCGCGGTTCTTCACCCCCGGATACGCGACCATCGTCTCGGCGATCGTGGCGTCGGCCTTCTACGCGATCATGCGGGTCGTGAGCGAGAACACGCTGTGGGACACCATCCTCACCCTCGGCATGATGATCTGCTTCTACTACGGCATCACCGCGTTCGCCTGCGTCTGGTACTTCCGCAAGCAGTGGTTCGACTCGGTGCGCAACGTCTTCTTCACGTTCCTGTTCCCGCTCGTCGGCGGTGCGATCCTCGCGGTCCTCTTCGTCACGACCCTGATCGACTCGATGGATCCGGCCTACGGCTCGGGGGCCGAGATCGGCGGCGTCGGCATCGTCTTCATCCTGGGCATGCTGATCATCGTCGTGGGGATCGTCCTGATGATCTGGCAGTCGATCAAGCGGCCCGCGTTCTTCCGCGGCGAGACGCTGTCGATCGATGCGCCCCAGAGCCTCCGGAAGCCTGAGAGCCTCCGAAACGGGGTGCGTCGATGAGCGCCGAGACCGAGCGCGTCCTCCGGGAGTCGCTGCCCACGCAGCTGCTGATCGACGGCAGGTGGACGGATGCCGCCTCCGGCGCGACCTTCCCCGTGCGCGACCCCGCGACCGGCGAGATCATCGCGGAGATCGCCGACGCGAGCCCGGAAGACGGCATCCGTGCCCTCGACGCGGCCGTGCGGGCGCAGGACACGTGGGCGGCCACGCCGCCGCGGGAGCGCAGCGACATCCTCCGCCGCGCGTTCGACCTGGTGCAGGAGCGCAAGGAGGACCTCGCCCTCCTCATGACCCTCGAAATGGGCAAGCCGCTGGCCGAAGCCCGCGGGGAGGTCGCCTACGGCGGCGAGTTCCTGCGGTGGTTCAGTGAGGAGGCGGTGCGCATCGCCGGCCGCTACGGGCTCAACCCCGAAGGCACCGGCCGGATGGTCGTCTCGCAGCGCCCGGTCGGGCCGTGCTTCTTCATCACGCCGTGGAACTTCCCGCTGGCCATGGCGACGCGCAAGATCGCCCCCGCGCTCGCCGCCGGCTGCACGGTGGTGGTCAAGCCCGCCGAGCTCACGCCGCTGACGACCCTGCTGTTCGCGCAGCTGCTGCAGGAAGCGGGGCTTCCCGACGGCGTCGTCAACGTCGTCACGACGACGCATTCCGGCGACCTCTCGGCGCCCATCATCGCCGATCCCCGCCTGCGCAAGCTCTCGTTCACCGGGTCGACCCCGGTCGGGAAGAAGCTCATCGCGCAAGCCGCGGAGGGCGTGCTGCGGGTGTCGATGGAGCTCGGCGGCAACGCGCCGTTCGTCGTATTCGACGACGCCGACCTCGACAAGGCGGTGGACGGGGCGATGCTGGCGAAGTTCCGCAACGTCGGTCAGGCGTGCACCGCCGCGAACCGCTTCATCGTGCAGTCATCGGTCGCCGACGAGTTCGCCCGTCGCGTGAGTGAGCGGGTGGCGGCCATGTCGGTCGGGCGGGGCACCGAGGACGGTGTGCAGATCGGACCCCTGATCGACGAGAAGGCCGTGGCCAAGGCCGACGAGCTCGTGACCGATGCCGTGGGTCGCGGGGCGCGGGTGCTCACCGGGGGTGACGTGCTCGACGGCCCCGGCACGTTCTACGCCCCGACGGTCGTCGCGGACGTCGCGGCGGGCAGCAGCATCCTGCGGGAGGAGATCTTCGGTCCCGTGCTCGCGATCTCGACCTTCACCGATGAGGACGACGCCGTGCGGCTCGCCAACGACACCGAGTACGGCCTCGTGTCCTACGTGTTCACGCAGGACCTGGCCCGCGGGCACCGGATGATCGACCGCCTCGAGACCGGGATGATGGGACTCAACGTCGGCGTCGTCTCCAACGCGGCCGCGCCGTTCGGCGGCGTCAAGCAGTCCGGTGTGGGCCGCGAAGGCGGACTCGAAGGCATCCACGAATACCTGTCCACGAAGTACACGCTGCTCCCCGTCGGCTGACGAGGGACGAAGATCGGAGAGCCATGAGCGACTACGCCGTCGTCAACCCCGCCACCGGCGAGACCCTCGCGACCTACGACACGTTCACCGACGCGCAGGTGCAGGATGCCGTCGCCGCCGCCGAGGCGGCCTATCGCACGTGGGGACGGACGGCCTCCGTCGCCGAGCGCGCGGCACTCATCCGGCGCGTCGCCGAGCTGTACCGGGAGCGGCGGGAAACCCTCGCCGAGACGATCGTGCGCGAGATGGGCAAGCCGCTCGCGGCGGCCCTGGGGGAGGTCGACTTCGCCGCCGACATCACCGAGTTCTACGCCGACAACGCCGAGAAGATCATGGCCGACCAGCCCATCGACATCCTCGGCGACGGCACCGCCGTGATCCGCAAGGCCCCGCTCGGACCGCTCCTCGGGATCATGCCGTGGAACTTCCCCTACTACCAGGTGGCGCGCTTCGCGGCCCCGAACCTCCTCGTGGGCAACCCCATCCTGCTCAAGCACGCCCCGCAGTGCCCCGAGTCGTCGGCGGCGATCGAGGAGCTGCACCGCGACGCCGGGTTCCCGGTCGGGGCCTACACGAACCTCTACGCGACCAACGACCAGGCGGCCGACATCATCGCCGACCCGCGGGTGCAGGGCGTCTCGCTCACCGGCTCGGAGCGCGCGGGTGCGGCGGTCGCCGAGATCGCGGGCCGCAACCTCAAGAAGGTCGTGCTCGAGCTCGGCGGGTCGGACCCGTTCATCCTGCTGTCGACCGACGACCTCGACGCGGCCGTGTCCTCGGCCGTCGAGGCACGCCTGGACAACACCGGCCAGTCGTGCAACGCGGCCAAGCGTTTCATCGTCGCCGACGACCTGTACGACGCGTTCCTGGAGAAGTTCACCGCGGGCATGACGGCCGCCGCCGTGGGCGACCCCTTCGCCGAAGGCACCGAGCTGGGCGCCCTGTCGTCGCTGGTCGCGGCCGAGCGCCTCGAGGAGCAGGTGCAGCGGGCG
>JACEFY010000246.1 GCA_016807485.1 Stenotrophomonas maltophilia
CGTGGACCGGGGCGCCGCCCGCCGAGGCCACGTTCGAATGCCACGTGCAGATCCGTGCGCACTCCGAGCCGGTGCCGGCGCGGGCCACGTGGTCGGGCGCCGGCGTCACGGTCGTCCCCGACGTGCCCTTCGACGGCGTCGCGCCGGGCCAGACCGCGGTGCTCTACCTCGGCACCCGCGTGCTCGGGCAGTTCACCGTCGACGCGACGGTGTCGGCCGTGCCCGTCCCCGCCTGAGCAGGCGGCCGCCGCCCGAGCCGATGTCGGGAGTGCGTCCTACACTTGCCGGGTGACGGATGACGCTGACCTGACCGCGGTACCCGAGACACTCCATGCCGGGCGGCGGGGCCCCGACGACCTGGACGCCGCACGCGCGGAGTCCGACCGGCTGACGGCGCTCATCCTCGACGCCCGGGAGGCGTACTACGGACGTGACGCCGAGATCGTCGACGACGCGACCTACGACACGTGGATGCGGGCACTCGAAGAGGTCGAGCGGCTGTTCCCCGAGGTCCAAGGTCAGGACTCGCCCACGCTGAGCGTCGGCGCGGCCGAGTCGTCGCTGTTCGCGCCCGTCACCCATGCGGAGCGCATGCTGAGCCTCGACAACGTGTTCAGCGCCGACGAACTCACCCTGTGGTGCGAGAAGACCCGCGCTGCCGCGGGGCGCGACGTCCGCTGGCTCACCGAGCTGAAGATCGACGGGCTCGCCATCAACCTCCGCTACGAGGACGGTGCGCTGGTCTCCGCTGCGACCCGCGGCGACGGCCGGGTGGGGGAGGACGTCACCGAGAACGCCCTGCGCGTCGCCGGCATCCCCCGACGACTCGACGGCTCTGGCCATCCCCCGGTGGTGGAGGTGCGGGGCGAGGTCTACATTCCGGTGGCGGCATTCGATGAGCTCAACGCGTTGCAGGCGCGACTGCGCGAGCAGGTCGTGAGCGACGCCCTCGCGCGCGGCGTCGATGAGGAGAAGGCCACACGGAGCGCGGCCCGCCGGTTCCCGGCGTTCGCGAACCCCCGCAACGCCGCCAGTGGCGGTCTGCGCCAGCAGCTCGAGAAGAAGTCGGGGCTCGAGCGGGAAGCGGGCGACGCCCGCGTCTCCTCGTTGCGGCTCTACGTGCACGGCATCGGGGCGTGGCCCGACCCGCCGGCGTCGTCGCAGAGCGAGGTGTACGCGCTGCTGGCCGAGTGGGGGCTGCCCACGAGCCCGTACTTCCGCACGTTCGACGACGTCGCCGGGGTGCAGGAGTTCGTCGCGCACTACGGCGCGCACCGGCACGACGTCGCGCACGAGATCGACGGAATCGTCGTGAAGGTCGACGAGCTGGCTCTCCACGACGAGCTCGGCGCGACCAGCCGGGCGCCGCGCTGGGCGATCGCCTACAAATACCCGCCCGAGCAGGTGAACACGAAGCTCCTCGACATCGTCGTCTCCGTGGGCCGCACAGGCCGCGCGACGCCGTTCGCCGTCATGGCGCCCGCGCGGGTCGCCGGCTCGGTGGTGCGCCAGGCGACACTCCACAACCAGGACGTCGTGAAGGCGAAAGGCGTGCTGATCGGCGACACCGTGGTCCTCCGCAAAGCGGGCGATGTGATCCCCGAGGTCCTGGGACCGGTCGTCGAGCTCCGCGACGGCACCGAGCGCGCCTTCGTCATGCCGACGCAGTGCCCCGAGTGCGGCTCGACGCTCGCGCCGGCCAAAGAGGGCGACATCGACCTGAGATGCCCGAACACGCGGTCGTGTCCGGCGCAGGTGCGCGGCCGCGTCGAGCACATCGGCGCCCGCGGCGCACTCGACATCGAAGTGCTCGGTGAGGTCACGGCGGCAGCGCTCACGCAGCCCGACGTGCCTGCGACACCGCCGCTCGACACCGAGGCGGGCCTCTTCGAGCTCACGATCGACGATCTCGTCCCGATCGAGGTCGTCGTCCGCGACGCCGAGACGGGCGAGCGTCGAGTCGACGAGACGACGGGCGAGTTCGTGCGCCGCACGCCCTTCCAGAAGCTTGGGCCGGCGTCGTATCCGCCGGAGGCGGCCGACCTCGATGCGGCCGAGCGGCGCCGCCGCGGCATCCGCAAGGACCACCGCGAGGTCCTCCCATCCGAGGCCGCGGTCAAGCTCCTCGCCGAACTCGAGAAGGCGAAGACGAAGGAGCTGTGGCGGTTCCTCGTGGCCCTCAGCATCCGACACGTCGGACCGGTCGCCGCCCGCGCGCTGGCGCAGTGGTTCGGGTCGCTCGACGCGATCCGCTCGGCGGGCCGCGACGATCTGGCCGCCGTCGACGGCGTCGGGGGCATCATCGCCGACTCCCTGCTCGAGTGGTTCGAGGTCGACTGGCATCGGGAGATCGTCGAGCGCTGGGCCGCCGCGGGAGCGCAGCTCGCCACCCCCGGCCATCCGGGTCCGGGTGCCGCCGTGACAGCCGGAGGGGTGCTGGACGGACTCACCGTCGTCGCGACGGGCAGCCTCGAGGGCTACACGCGGGAAGGTGCCCAGGAGGCGATCCTCGCCGCCGGGGGGAAGGCGGCATCCAGCGTCTCGAAGAAGACCGACTTCGTCGCGGCGGGCCCGGGAGCCGGGTCCAAGCTCGGCAAAGCGGAAGAGCTCGGCGTGCGCATCATCGATGCGGCGCAGTTCCGCCTCCTCGTCGAGCAGGGTCCCGAGGCGCTCGGGCCGGCCGTCAGCCCGGCGTGATCACGCCGTCGGCGTGCTGCCGTTCGTGAGCGCGAGCAGCGACTCGCGCACCTGACGTCGCAGGACTTTGCCGATGAGCGACTTCGGGAGCTCGTCGACGACGAACATCCGGCGCGGCACCTTGTAGGGGGTCAGGATGCCGCGGACGTACTCGCGGATCGCCTCGACATCCATGTCGGTGCCGTCGAGGACGACAGCCGCGACGACCTCCTCCCCGGAGTGCTCGCTCGGCAGGCCGACCACGGCGGCATCGACGACGTGGGGGTGCTGACGCAGCGCGTTCTCCACCTCCGTCGGCGCGACGTTGAACCCGCCCGTGATGATGAGCTCCTTGATGCGGTCGACGATGCGGACGAACCCGCCCTCGTCGATCGTGACGATGTCTCCCGTGCGGAACCAGCCGTCGACGAACACGCGCTCGCTCTCCTCGGGGCGCCCGTAATAGCCCTGGAAGACCTGGGGGCCGCGCACCAGGAGCTCGCCGCGTTCGCCCGGCGGCACGTCTTTCGTCGGCTCATCGGGGTCGACGACGCGGCACTCCGTCCCCGGCAGCGGCAACCCCACGGTGCCGGCGACGCGGTTGTCGGCGACGGGATTGGCCATGAGCACGGGTGAGCACTCCGACAGACCGTACCCCTCGACGAGGAATCCGCCGGTGGCCTCCTCGAACGGCACGACGAGGTTCTGCGACAGCGCCATCGCACCCGAGATGGCCACCTCCGTGCCCGCGAGCGAGACGCCGGCGGCCCGCGCCGCCTGCAGCAGTCTGTCGGCGATCGGCGGGACGAGCGGAAGGAAGGTCGCCGGGTGCTTCTTCGTGACCGCCAGCACGAGCTCCGGCTCGAACTTCGGGAAGAGCACGAGGCGCGCACCCATCGACATCGCGAACGTCAGGCACAGGGTGAGGCCGTACGCGTGGAACATCGGCAGCACGGCGTAGACCACGCAGCCGTCCCCGCGGCGGATCGACGGGACCCACGCCTGCGACTGCCGTGCATTCGACAGGAGGTTGCGATGGGTGAGGGCGGCGCCCTTCGGCGTGCCGGTGGTGCCGCTCGTGTACTGGATGATCGCGAGATCGTCGCAGGTCGGTCCGGGGCGGGATGCCGGGAGCGGCTCGGCGGCGGTGAGTCGTTCCCACGGGATCGCGCCGGTGACCCGTTCGGTGAGGGCGTCGCGCGAGCTCCGCGCCTTCGCGATCGGCAGCGCGAGCGCCATCCGCAGCCGCAGCGGCATGGCGCGGGTGATGTCGACGGAGATGAGGTTCTGCACGGCGACATCGGTGGGGAACTCCTGCACCGTGCGCACGACCTTGCTCCACACGATCGCCGTCTTCGCGCCGTGGTCCTCGAACTGCTTGCGGAGCTCCCGCGGCGTGTACAGCGGATTGTGCTCGACGACGACCGCGCCGAGCCGCAG
>JACEFY010000247.1 GCA_016807485.1 Stenotrophomonas maltophilia
CGAGGCCCCGCACCGCGGCCTCGCCCTCGCCCGGCGGATGGCCCTGCTGAACTATCGCAGCCCGACCGAGCTGAACCTCAGGTTCCAGCGCTCCTGGCAGTCGGGCGTCAGCCCGCTCGGCGGCGGCGGACGGTTCGCCGTGGAGAGCTACCTCGACTTCCACGGCAACAAGTTCACGCGGCGCTTCGACGCGAACAGCTATCTGACGCTCGTCGAAGCGATGAACTCGCACGACATCGGCCGGGGCCGTGGCGGGGTGGAGGACGCCCTCGCGCGCGTCACGGCGCGCACCCTGGTGCTCGGGATCGACAGCGACCGCCTGTTCCCCGTCGACGGGCAGGAGCGGATCTTCCGCGGCATCCGCCCCACCATCGACGACGCGACCGTGGTCCTCACGAGCGACTTCGGCCACGACGGCTTCCTCATCGAGACCGCCGCGGTGTCCCACCACCTCCGGCGCCTGCTCGAGGACTGACGCTCAGGCGGAGACGGCGACCACCGGCCGGCGGGCTTCGACGGCGAAGCTCGTGAGGGCGAGCGCGAGTCCCGCGGCGGCGAGCGCGACGCCCACCCAGACCGGCGCGACGAAGCCGAGACCGGCGGAGATCACGAGACCCCCGAGGAACGCGCCGCTGGCGTTGCCGATGTTGAGCGCCGAGTGGTTGAGGGCCGCCGCGATCGACTGGTTGTCTCCCGCGACGTCCATGAGGCGGGTCTGGATGGCGGGGCTCAGCACCGACGAGACGAAGCCGACGGCGAACACGAAGAACGCGAGCGCGACGATCCACTGCGCCGTGAGCGCCAGAAGGACCTGCACGACGATCAGGGCGGCCAGCCCGAGCAGCAGCGTGCGCTTGAGGTCGAGGTCGGCCAGGTGTCCCCCGACCAGGTTGCCCGCGGTCATCCCGACGCCCATGACGATGAGGACGATCGGCACGACCCACGCCGGCGAACCCGCGACGTCGGTGACGATGGAGGCGATGTAGCTGTAGGCGGCGAAGAATCCGCCGAATCCGATGGCGCCCACTCCGAGGGTGAGCCACACCTGCCCGATGCGAAACGCACCGAGTTCGGCGCGGATCGTCCGCCCCGGGTCGCCGGCGTGCGGCGGCACGGTGAAGGCGATCATGACGGTGGCGAGGGCGAAGATGGCGGCGACGATGACGAAGGCGACGCGCCAGCCGAACTGCTGGCCGAGGAAGGTGCCGATGGGGACACCCACGACGTTGGCGACGGTGAGCCCGGTGAGGACGAAGGCGACGCCCTTGGCGCGGTTGCCGGGGCCGAGGACGTCGGCGGCGACGAGCGCGCCGATGCCGAAGTAGGCGCCGTGCGGCAGACCCGCGAGGAACCGGGATGCCGCCACCAGCTCGAACGTCGGCAGCACGAACGTCAGCGCGTTGAAGAGGGTGAGGGCGGCGGCGAGGCACAGCATGACGCGATGACGGGGATACTTGGCCACGGATGCCGCGATCGTCGGCGCGCCGACGACGACGCCGAGCGCGTAGAGGGTGATGAGCCATCCCGCCCCCGCGATGGCGTCCTCCGGCGACGCGGCCCACGCGGTGGGGTGGAGGTCGGCCGCGATCTCGGGGAGCAGCCCCATGACGACGAACTCGGTCATGCCGATGCCGAACGAACCGATGGCGAGGGAGAGGAGCGCCCACATCGCCGCACCCCTCGAAGAAGTCGAGGAGGTCACCCGCTCGATGCTACCGGGCCGACGGGCCGCGGAGGTCACTCCGCGGCGTCGTCGAGCGCCCGTTCGAGCCGGTCGACCTTCGCGTCGATCTCCCCGGTGTATCCCGGCCGGATGTCGGCTTTCAGCACGAGCGACACGCGCGACCCGAACGGCAGCACCGCGTCGGTCGCGGCTTTGACGACCGCGAAGACCTCGTCCCACTCCCCCTCGATCTCGGTGAACATCGAGGTCGTGCGGTGCGGGAGGCCCGACGCGCGGACCACGGCGACGGCCGCCGCGACGGCGTCGTGCACCGATCCGTCGGCGCGACCGGTGCCCGACGGGGCGACGGAGAAGGCGATCAGCATGGGGGCTCCCGGGGATGCGGCGGTTCAGCGGACGAGGACGTGGGCGCCGGCCGGAACCGACGACGGTGCGCGAACGATCCCGACGAGGCGCACCAGCATCCACACGAAGAGCGCCACGAGGATGGCGTTGCGGAGCGTGAGGATCGCGACCGGTAGAACCGCCGGGTACAGGATGCCGGTGTAGAGCAGCGGGTAGACGAGCTGTGTCAGCAGCGCGGCAGCGAGGG
This sequence comes from Stenotrophomonas maltophilia, assembly GCA_016807485.1. Lineage (GTDB taxonomy): Bacteria > Actinomycetota > Actinomycetes > Actinomycetales > Microbacteriaceae > Microbacterium. The sequence goes on from JACEFY010000247.1 coordinate 2,277, forward strand.
CGACGGTCGCCGGCAGCGCCCAGCGGCGGCGGTCGATCACGAGCCCGAGTGCGACCGGCGGGATCAGCCAGCAGAGGTACTGCGGCGAGCCGACCTTGTTGAAGACGATGAGTCCGGTCACGAGCGCGAGCGACAGCGCCGGGAACAGCGACACGAAGCGGGCGCCGCGGAAGGCAGCCCACGCGCCGAGGACGGCGACCGCGGCCATCGCCACGACGAGGACCGGGGTCATCGCGGCGATGACGAGGTCGATGTCGGTGCCGGTGACCTGGAAGGTGACGATGTCGGAGTCCCAGTAGACCCAGAATCCGTCGAGCCCCTGAAGTGCGCCCCAGAGGTACGGGGCGCTGACGACGGCTTCGACCTGCAGGCCGCGATCGCTCTGCTCCGAGAGGAAGCCGAAGGCGTGCTGCCCGCCGCCCGCCACGACGATGGCCGCGAGAGTGAGCGCCGAGACGATGACCGCGCCGCCGAGGACCGCGCCGCGTCGGCGGAGCGCGACGATCGCCGCCAGCAGGATCGCGGCCGGCCAGACCTTCATCCACGTCGCCACCGCCAGCAGGATCGACGCCAGCCAGGGCCTCCCGACCAGCCACAGGCACGCGAGGAGGGCGAGCGGCACGGTGAACCCGTCGAGGCGGTACAGGCCGACGGGGCCGAGGAGCGCGATGAACGAGAGCCAGAACCACGCCGCCGTGGTGCGGCCGGCCGAGACCCCCGCCCCGACCAGCACCGCGAACGCGACGGCGTCGACGAGGGTGACGAGGATCGCCCACGCCACGATGTATCCGCCCGCCCCGGCGAACGCGTGCGCGAGCAGCATGGGCACGATCGCCAGCTGCGGGTACACCCAGTCGGACGTGATCCCGACCATGCCGCCCCCGGCGAGCACCTGCGTCGACCAGGGCTCGTAGACGTTGTACACGTCGCCCATCGGCTGATTCGGCAGGAGGAACCCGAGCCAGGCGACGCCGACGTGCACCACGGCGAACGCGATCCACAGCACAGCTCGCCTCGACACCCTCCCATCCTAGGGAGGGCGCGGCTCAGCCCCGCCGGGCGGAGAGGACTCCCCCGATGATGGATGCCACCGCTTCCGCGACGTCGAGCGCGACCAGCGGCCCGCCCGCGTGCGCGGCCGAGGCCGCCGCGCCGGCACGCCCGTGGACCCACGCGGCGCTCGCGGCGCACGCGAACGGGTCGGCGCCGGTCGCCAGGAGCCCCCCGAGGATGCCCGCCAGGGCGTCGCCGGTGCCGGCCGTGGCGAGCCACGGCACGCCGGTGGTGACCGTGCGCTGCGCACCGCCGACGGCCGTGACGATCGTCGTCGCCCCCTTCAGCAGCACGACGCACCCGAGGCGCGCCGCCGTGTCGCGCGCGGCGTCTGCCCGGTCGGCGATCTCGGGGAATCCGCGGGCGGACCGGAGCGCGGCGTGCTCGCGGTCGTGCGGGGTCAGCACGAGCGGCGCCGACGCTCCTTCGACGAGGTCGAGCGCCCCGGCATCCACGACCACCGGCACGTCGCCGCCGAGGATCTCGCGGAGCGCCTCGGCCTCCTCCGGGCGGCGGTCAGCTCGATCCGTCCCCGATCCGACGACGCGGGCCTGCACCCGGCCGTTGACCGTCACGGTCTCGGGCCGACGCGCGAGCACCAGGTCCCGCGCAGGGCCGAGGTAGCGCACCATGCCCGCGCCGGTGCGCCAGGCCGCTTCCACGCCGAGCACGGCCGCGCCCGGATAGCGGTCCGATCCGGTGTGCAGCCCCACGACGCCGCGGGAATACTTGTCGTCGTCGTCGGTTGGCTCACGCAGGAGCCCGGCGACGTCCGCC
>JACEFY010000248.1 GCA_016807485.1 Stenotrophomonas maltophilia
GCCGCCGTCGTCGGGGCGCTCCGCGCACGGCGTCCGGGGGTGCGCAGGCGAGCGTCGAGCACGGGGTAGAGGAGGTCGACGATGAGGTTGATCACGACGAAGGCGACCGTGGAGATCACGACGACCGCCAGCAGCACCGGGGTGTCGCGGTTCGCGACGGCCTGCGCCGTCAGCTGCCCGATGCCGGCGCGGGCGAAGACGGTCTCGGTGACGACGGCGCCGCCGACGAGCTCGCCGAAGAGGAGTCCTGCCATGGTCAGCGTCGGCAGCAGCGCGTTGCGGGCGACGTTGCGCCAGAGGAGCCAGGATGTCGTCGCGCCGCGGGCGCGGACGACGGTGACGAACGGCTGCTCGCGCACCTCGTCGATCGAGCGCATGAGCACCTGCGCGAGGGGCGCGGCGATCGGGATGGCGAGGGTGATCACCGGCAGGATGAGCGCCTGCACGGGGTCGGCGCCGATGACGGGGACGAGGCCCAGTCGGAAGGAGAAGATCTGGATGAGGATGATGCCGATCCAGAAGACCGGAAGCGAGACGAAGAACGGCGGCATCCCCCGGAAGACGCGGCGCAGCCACCGGCCGGCGCCGTAGGTGGCCGTGAAGGCGATCACGACGCCGAGGAAGACGGCGAGGACGAGGCCGAGGACCGCCAGGATGAGCGTCGACGGGAGCGCCGTGGCGATGAGGTCGGAGACGGCGGCGCCGCTCGCGACCGAGTAGCCGAAGTCGCCGCGGAGGAAGCCGGCGATGGCGAGGAAGTACTGCACGACGAGCGGCTTGTCGGCGCCGAGCGAGGCGCGGATCGCCTCGATCTGCGCGTCGGTGAGCCCGAGATCGGGGCTCGCGTAGCGCGCGATGATCGCGTCGCCGGGCAGCGCGGCGAGCAGCACGTAGGCCACCGTGTAGGCCAGGGCCAGCACGAGGACCGCCTGGCCGATGCGGCGGAGCACGTAGGTCATGTCGCCTCCTTCAGAAGATGGTGCACGGCGTCGCCCGGACCCGCCGCAGCGGACCCGGGCGACGAAGGTGTCAGCCGACGAGCCAGGTGGAGTAGAAGGACGGGCGTCCCACCGACTCCGTGGCGAACCCCTGCACCTTGTCGGTGAGGCCGAACACCTGCGGCTCTTCGAAGATGGGCAGGATGTAGGCGTTCTCCGCGAGGTACTGCTGGGCGGCGGCGGATGCCGCCTGACGCTCCTCGGTCGTCGGCTCCGAGGCGATCGCCTGCAGCAGCGTGTCGAGCTCGGGGTCGCCGACCGATCCGTCGGCCTTGGCGAAGTTGAGCAGCGTGTTGCGGTTCTTCGAGAAGTACTGCGACTTCAGGACGTCGAAGTCGGCCCGCCCGACCATCGAGTGGTAGACCTGCACGGTGCTCTGGTCGGCCGACGCGGCGGTCTGGGCGGCCATGTCGCCGGCGTAGAGGTTCACGGTCACGCCGAGCTTCCCGAGCTGCTCCTGGATGAGGGTCACGACCTCCTTGGAGCGCGGCTGCGGCAGGGCTTCGTTGAAGGTGAGCGAGAGCACCTCGCCGTCCTTCTCGCGGAGGCCGTCGCCGTTCAGCGTCCACCCGGCCTCGTCGAGGAGGTCGGCGGCCTTCTTCGGGTCGTACGCGTAGTACTCGGAGGTGTCGGTGTAGCCGAGCGCGGTCTTCGCGAGCGCGCCGGTGGCGAGCGGGTAGTTCTCGGTGAAGAGCGTGTCGACGATCTGCTGACGGTCGATGCCTGCGATGAGCGCCTGACGCACGGCGAGGTCGGACAGACGCGGTTCGCGGAAGCGGAAGCTCAGACCGTTGTTGACACCGTTGGTCGCGGCGGCGTGCAGCGACAGGCCGGAGGCGGCGAACTGCGCCTCGTCGGGGGCCTCGATGCCGCGCGCGATGTCGGCCTGGCCGGCGACGACCGTGCCCACGCGGACGCTGTCCTCACCGGCGACGACGTAGTCGATGCCGTCGAGGTAGGCGGCGCCCTGGTGCTCGAGCGACGGCGGAGCCCAGTCGTAGTCCTCGCGGGCGGTGACCGACAGCGAGGTGCCGAGCTCCTCCTTGGAGATCACGAAGGGTCCGGTGCCGATGATCTCGGTCGCGTTGCCCGGACCGAACTGCTCGCTGGTGCGGTCGAGGGTCGCGTCGGAGAGGAGGCCCGAGTTGATCGTCGAGACCGCCTGCGCGAAGCCCGGCGACGGAGCGGTGAAGAAGAACGAGACGGTGTCGTCGTCGACGACCTCGCCGTGGTCGTAGTTGTTGATCGCCTCCGACACCGGGAGGGCGCGGGCGGTGTCGCCCTTGCCGAACAGGTCGAAGTTCTTCACGACGTTCTCCGGCGTCAGGGCCGTGCCGTCGGAATAGGTCACGTCGGTGCGCAGGTCGAAGGTGTACTGGGTCGCGTCGTCGTTGACCGTGTACTCGGTGGCGATCCACGGCTCGAGCTCGAGGGTCTCGGGGTTCTGGTACAGCAGGCGGTCGGTGATGTTGTTGACGATGCCGCCGTTGGGGTAGAACCCGGCCGACGGCGAGTAGAGCGTGTTCCACGTCTGCGGCTCGAGGTAGGTCAGCGTGCCGCCCTGCTGCGGCTCGCCGGCCGCTTCGGTGGCTGCGGGGGTTCCGCCGCCGGACGAGCAGCCGACGACGAGGGCACCGATGGCGACGGTCGACGCCGCCGCGAGGATCGCACGGGTGATTCGGGACATGAGGGCTCCTTGGAGGCGCCAGAGGACATCTGGTGATGTGGGGTGAAGGGAGCCCCAGCCCACCACACCCGCCCGCGCGGGACGAGTCGCGCTTCACGCGGCGTAAAGAACGTCACACGGCGTAAGAAAGGAATGCCGCCGTCACGCCGGGATCAGCAGCGCCACGGGGTAGGTGTCCAGCAGGTCGGCGAGCGGCAGCGGGCCGCCGGCGTACTCCCGCCCGGTCAGCACATCGACGGCTGCGCGCGCGGGCCGGAGGAGCACGGTGTCGCCCCATCCGCCGCGCGTGGCGAGACCGACCGGCAGGCGGGGGGCGACGGCGATCGCGCCCCCGCGGTCGAACGCGACGGCGTGCCCGGCGGCCGCACCCGCGAGGGTGGCCGGCGTGTACCGGGTGAACAGCTCGGGGCGGTCACGGCGGAGCCGCAGCGTGCGCGAGGTCACCAGCATCTTGGCGGCACCGGAGTCGTCGATCTCCGGCATCCATCCCCCGTCGAGGCGGGCGAGCAGACGACGTCGCTCGGCGAAGTCGACGGCGCGGCGATTGTCGGGGTCGACGAGCGAGAGGTCCCAGAGCTCGGTCCCCTGGTAGACGTCGGGCACGCCGGGGCCGGCGAGCTGCAGCAGCTTCGCGGCGAGCGAGTTCGAGCGGCCCGCGGCGGTGATCTCCGCGGCGAAGGCCTCGACGAGCGGGCGGGCGTCGGCGAACGCCGCGTCGATCACGGCGTGCACGCGCTTCTCGAAGGCCCCGTCCGGGTCGGCCCAGCTCGTTCCCGTGCCGGCTTCGCGCGCCGCCTTCTCGGCGTAGGCGTGCAGACGTTCCGGCGTCGCCGGCCATGCACCCACGACGGCCTGCCAGAGGAGCGCATCGAGCGACGCGTCGCCCGTCGCCGCCACGGCGCGCAGCTCCCCCAGCACCTCGGTCCAGCGCTCCGGCAGCTCCGCGATCACGGCCAGGCGCGCGCGGACGTCTTCCGACCGCTTCGTGTCGTGCGTCGAGAGCGCCGTCAGCGTGTGCGGCCAGGCGGCGTGCCGACGGGCGGATGCCGCATGGAATCCGGCGACGTCGAGCGAGAACTCCGACGGATCGGCCCCGACCTCGGTGAGCGAGCCGAGCCGCGTGTACCGGTAGAACGCCGAGTCCTCGACGCCCTTCGCCATGACGGGCCCCGTGGTCTGCATGAACCGCCGCGAGAACTCGCTCGCGGCGTCGGCGACGAGGGGCGCGAGCTCGCCGATCGCCGCAGTCAGATCGGGGCGCGCACGGGTTGCCGCGTCGACGGCGTGCGCGATGTGCTCGGCGCCCGCGGGCACGTAGGCCCGGTAGACGGGGAAGGCGGTGAGCAGCTCGGCGAGCGCATCGCG
>JACEFY010000249.1 GCA_016807485.1 Stenotrophomonas maltophilia
TCGGTTCGGCGATCGCCGGGTTCCTCATCGACGGCGTGGGGCCGGCGGGCGCCTACTGGGCGGCGGCCGGGTTCGCGATCGTCGGGGTCATCGTCTCCGCCCTGTGCGTGCGCGGCTTCCCCGACCTGCGCGGACGCGACGTGAGCCCCATCCCCGACACCGCGCCCGTCGACGTCGTCACCTGATCGGCCGGGCTCGTACGCTGGAGGGATGACCGCCCCCGTCTCCCTCCCCACCCTGTCGTGGGGGTCGCCCCATGCGACGCGGCACGCACTCCTCATCCACGGGCTCGGCTCGAACGGCGCCCTCATGTGGCGCTACGGCGCCGCGCTGGCGGATGCCGGGTGGCAGGCGCTGGCGGTCGACCTCCGCGGGCACGGCGTCGCGCCGCGCACGCTCGACTACTCGATCGCCGCCTACGCCGCCGACGCGGCGCACACCGCGGCGCCGGACGGCGAGCCGTGGGACCTCGTGATCGGCCATTCGCTGGGAGGTGCGGCGGCGACGCTCGCGAGCGCCGACGTGCCCGCGTGGACGCGTCGCCTCATCCTGATCGACCCCGCGATCCACTTGAGCGACCACGACCGGAAGGTGGTGCAGCGCAGCCAGGAGCGTTCATTCGCCGACCCGACCGAGCGGGCCGTCCGTGCCGAGCACCCCGACTGGCACCCGCACGACATCGAGCTGAAGGCCCTGTCGGCCCAGCAGGCGAGCCGCTGGGCGGTCGAGCAGACGAGCATCCAGAACACCCCGTGGGACGTGCGCGCGGCGGCCGCGCGACTCACGGTGCCGACCCACATCATCGCGAGCGACCCGACGGTCTACTCGATCTTCTCCGGCGCCCTCGCGGCGGAGGTGCAGCAGAACCCGGTCGTGACGATGTCGGTCGTCGCCGGGGCGGGGCACTCGCCCCACCGCGACAAGCCGGAGGACACCTTGGCGCACCTCGCGGCGGCGCTGCACTGACCGGCCGCCGCCGGAGCGGGTCAGGCGATGCGGCGGAGCACGTGCAGCAGCGCCAGCGCGTACGCATCCTCCGGCTGGGGGTGCTCGAACGCCGACCGCTCCCCCGCGAACTCGATCTCGACGCGGTGCGTGTCGCTCGTGCGCTCGAGCAGGCGGAAGGCGCCGCGGAGGAGCTCGCGCAGCTGATCCTCGCGGGGCAGCCAGAGCGCGTCGCCCTGCGCGACGGAGTCGAGCGCCCATTCGGTCGTGCCGTTGAACGCCAGGATCGCACCGGTGGCGTACTCGCGCGGCTCGATCGTCATCTCGCTGACGGTGAAGACGTCGGCCTCGAACTCCGGTTCGTCGAGCTGGAAGCGGTCGCCCGACGTCGGGCGCCACACGAGTCCCGCGTCGCGGAGGGCCACGGCCAGGTCGGTGGAGATCATCCTTCCATCCTGCCTTCTCCCGCCCGCGCGGGGGCAGGATGGGAGGGTGACCGACGCCTCACCGAACGCCCTCCTCCCCGACGACCTGCTCGAGCGCATCCGAGCACGCGCCGCCGCCGTCGACGCCGAGAACCGGTTCCCCGACGAAGATCTCGACGAGCTCCGGGATGCCGGGTACCTCGCCGCGCTCGTACCGACCGCGCTCGGCGGGGCGGGCGCGAGCCTCGCCGACGTCGCCCTGCTGCAGCAGCGGCTCGCCTCCGCCGCACCGGCGACCGCCCTCGCCGTCAACATGCATCTCGTATGGACGGGGGTGGCGAAGGTGCTCGCCGACCGCGGGATCGACGACCTCCGCTTCGTGCAGGAGGGCGCGGTCGCCGGCGAGGTGTTCGCCTTCGGCATCAGCGAGGCGGGCAACGACCTCGTGCTCTTCGGGAGCGACACGGCCGCCGTTCCCACCGGCGACGGCGGCTACGCCTTCACGGGCACGAAGATCTTCACCTCCCTCGGCCCCGTGTGGACCCAGCTCGGCCTGCACGGGCTCGACACGTCCGATCCGGATGCACCGCAGATGGTCTACGCGTTCATCCCGCGCTCGGATGCCGTGGAGACGAAGGACGATTGGGACACCCTCGGCATGCGGGGCACGCAGTCCCGCACGACCGTGCTGACCGGTGCGGTGGCCGCCGCCGAACGGGTGGTGCGCCGCGTCGCACCCGGGCCGAATCCCGACCCGATCGTCTTCGGCATCTTCTCCGTCTTCGAGGTGCTGCTCGCCTCGGTCTACACCGGCATCGCACGGCGTGCCCTCGACCTCGCGGTGGAGTCCGCGCGTCGGCGCACGTCGAAGAAGACCGGTGCGCCGTACAGCGACGACCCCGACATCCGCTGGCGGATCGCCGACATGGCGCTCACCTACGACGCACTGCTCCCCCAGATCGACGCGCTCGCGCGCGACATCGACGCCCAGGCCGACCACGGCGCGCTGTGGTTCGCGAAGCTGTCCGGCCTCAAGCACCGTGCCGTTGTGGCCGCCAAGCAGATCGTCGACGAGGCGATGCTCGTCGCCGGCGGGTCGTCGTACTTCGCCCGCACGGAGCTCAGCCGCCTCTACCGCGACGTACTGGCCGGCATGTTCCACCCGTCCGACCCCGAGTCGGCGCACTCGACCGTCGCCGCCGCCTGGCTCGGCCCCGTCCGCGGCTGATCCGCTGCGCCGGCGGCCGGCGCTGCCGTGCACAACTCAGGCAGATCCGGCCCCTCCGGTCCGCCCGGAGACGACGGCGCTCGTTCTGCCTGAGTTGTGCGCACTCTGCGGCCCGCACCGCCCGCCGAAACCGCGACGACAGAGCGCTCGGACAGTCAGCGCTCGAGGTCGTAGGCCTTCAGAAGCTCGGCGACGGCCTGCTCGCGGTCGTCACCGCCCTCGGCGAACATGTGCGCGACGTGGGTGCGCAGGTGGTTCTCGAGCAGCAGCTTGTCGAGCGAGGCGAGCGCCCGCTGCACCGCACGGGACTGCGCGATGATGTCCATGCAGTAGTCCTCGTTCTCGATCATCTTCGCGAGCCCCCGCACCTGCCCCTCCAGGATGCTGGTGCGGTGCAGGGCCCGTTTCTTGATGTCGTCGATCACGGTCGCCACGATACGCGCCCGAGCGTGCCCGGGCGCGGACGCGCGATGCGCGTGACAACATAGCCAGATGGCCCGCACCCCGACCGAGCTGCTCAGTCCCGCCGATCAGGAGCGTCGCCGAGCCCTCCGCGTCATGAAGGGCGTCGCCCTGGGGGCGCTCATCCTCATGGCGATCGTGTTCGTGATCGCGTTCGTGCTGCAGGAGCAGCTGCCGTGGATGGCCTACGTCCGCGCCGCCGCGGAAGGCGGCATGGTCGGCGCGCTCGCCGACTGGTTCGCCGTGACGGCGCTGTTCCGGCATCCGCTGGGCATTCCCATCCCCCACACCGCGATCATCCCGCGCCGCAAGGACGAGATCGGGCGGAGCCTGGGCGAATTCGTCGAGACCAACTTCCTCGAAGGCTCGGTCGTGCGCGCGAAGCTCGAATCGACGGGCATCGCCGCGAAGGCCGGCGAATGGCTGAGCGATCCGTCGACGGCCTCGGGGTCGACGCACGCGGAGACCGTCGCGCGCGAAGCGTCGGCGATGGCGGCCGGGGTCCTCAAGGCGCTGAGCGACGACGAGGTCCAGGATCTCATCGCCGACCTCGCCCGCGAGCATCTCCTCAGCCCCTCGTGGGCGGAGGCGCTCGGCGGATGGCTGGAGCGCGTCGTCGCGGCCGATGCCCACCGGGGCGCGGTCGACCTCGGCATCGACTCGATCAGCACCTGGCTCACCGCGAACCGCGACTCGTTCAGCGGACTGGTCTCGCGCCGGCTCCCGTCGTGGGTGCCGTCGGTCGCGATGCGTCTCGTCGACGACACCGTCTACAACGAGGCCGTCAAGTTCGCCGCGGCGGTGCAAGCCGACCCGAACCACCCCGCCCGCATCGCGATCGACGGGTACCTCACCCGCCTCGCCGGCAACCTCCAGCACGACCCCGCGACGATCGCGCGCCTCGAGGACGCGAAGACCGCCGTCTTCGACAGCCCCCGCGTGCAGGCCCTCGCCGCCGAAGCGTGGAA
>JACEFY010000025.1 GCA_016807485.1 Stenotrophomonas maltophilia
AGGCGGCCCCAAACTCACCGAGAAACGGAAACCACGCGCATGACTGAACAGCGCACCATCATCATCACCGGCGGCTCCAGCGGCATCGGCAAGGCCGCCGCGACCGAGCTTGCCAAGCAGGGCAACAACGTCATCATCACCGGCCGCAACCCCGAGCGCACGAAGGCCGTGGCCGATGAGATCGGCGGCACCGGGTACGTCGTCGACTTCGAGAAGCTCGACAGCATCCGCGCGTTCGCCGACACGATCCTGGCGACCTACCCCCGCATCGACGTGCTCGCCAACAACGCTGGCGGCATGTACAACAGCCACGAGCTCACCGCCGATGGCTTCGAGCGCACCATCCAGACCAACTACCTCGCCCCCTTCCTGCTGACCCGTCTGCTGCTGCCCCGTCTGATCGAGAGCAACGGCCGCGTGATCACCACCTCCAGCAACGCCAACGTGCAGGGCAAGATCGACCTCGACGACTTCAACGTCGAAAAGCCCCGGTACGGTGCGGGACTCGGCGCGTACGGTGCGTCGAAGCTCGAAGTGAACCTCTTCACCACCGAGCTGGTCAAGCAGACCGGCGTCAACGCCTACACCTTCCACCCCGGCTTCGTCCGCACCGGCCTCGCCCCCGACTGGTGGATGCTCAAGGTCATCAAGGCTCTCACCGGCGGCCGCTACGGCATCCCGCCGGAGGAAGGCGCCAAGCCCCTGATCCGACTTGCCAGCCTCGACATCGTGCCCGAGCCCGCCGGCACCTACTTCGCGCAGGAGCAGCCCAACGGCCGTCAGGGAAAGCAGGCCGGCGACATCGAGCTGTCCGCGAAGCTCTGGCAACGCACCTCCTCACTCCTCGGCCTCCCCGTCGCAGCCTGATCGCCCCACCACCGGCCGACTCGAGGAACACGAGCCTCTGGTCGTGAAATTGCCCCGGCGTGTCTTGAGACGTATAGACAATGATCGACGGCGGACCTGGCAACTGACCACCGCGCGTTGAACGACCGGCTTTCGGGCAGTGGTGAACGGTGCCATCGGACCCTGTCCGGCGGACTCATCACCGGAATTCGCGGGATTCACGGCTTTCCGGATTCACTTTCGGGGCCACGCTCTCGCGCGCTTGCCTTCGTGACGTCGCTGTTGTCGTTGCTGTGCTTACCGGCACGTCGTGACGTTCGATCGAGCGCGTGTACTGGATCGTGAACTCGAACGGGACAAATGAGCAATACAGACGTGAGCACAGACAACGAGGTGATCGAACGCTCGGCCGATGAGCCGGGTGCGTTCGCGCTGCTCTTCGATCGACATGCGCCAGTGATCTACCGCTACGCGGCGCAGCGGCTGGGAGAGGGCAGCGCCGAGGACGTGATGTCGGAGACGTTCCTCGTCGCCTTCGAGAAGAGAGCAGCGTACGACCTCGCGATCGTCGATGCTCGCCCCTGGCTGTTCGGGATCGCCACCCGCTTGATGCATAAGCATGTGCGGCTGGAAGCGCGGGCATGGAAGGGCATGGTCGCGGATCTCGCGGCGCAGCTCTCGCCCGACATGATCGAGCAGGCGGGTGCGCGGTTGGACGCGGCACGGCTCACGCGGCGCTTGGCTTCGGCGCTGCGTGGTCTGCCTGCGTCCGACCGCGACACCCTACTGCTGTATGCGTGGGGCAACCTCGACTACGCGGGCGTCGCACACGCTCTCGACGTGCCGATTGGCACCGTCCGCTCACGACTCAACCGTGCCCGCCGCATCCTCAGGACCGCGGCCGGCACGACCGATCCCGAGATGGAGAAGGAACATGGACGAGTTGACGCTGCTGCGCTCCACGCGTAGCGAGAACGCACCACCGGAAGCGGCGCTGAACCGGGGGCGCGGCGCGCTCCTAGCCGCAGCCGCCGGATACGCCCAGCCGCACACCAGCACGCCACGCCGACCGAAACGCGCTCGGCGCTTCGCGATCAGCGGGGTCAGCACAGTCGGCGCCGCGGCGCTCGTGGCGGGGCTCGTGTTGACGGACGTGGTCGGGTTTGCGGGGTGGCGCGGGGCCGCGGATGCCGCTGCCGCAGCCGTCCTCGATGAAGCCAGCTCCGCTGCGATCGCCTCGATCGACCCGGCGGTGCAGCCCGGTCAATACCTAAAGGTCAGGACGGTGGGAGTGCACCTGTCAAGCGGGGGCAATGGTGACGTCGTGGCCTCGTACCAGTACGCGTCCGATGACAACCTCTACCGTCCCGCGGATCCCTCCGACGACTGGGTGTGGGTGCGCGGTCCGCAGTCCATCGCGGCGACCTTCGGTCCAGAATCGGAGGAGATCGCAAACGAGTGGTGGGACGTGGTGTCGTCGTCGGACGCGTTCGAGGCTGGAGATCTCCTTCGAGCGCCGGGAGGCGCGTTCTACGGGGGCTCATCCGGAGCGGGCTTCGCGGACCTGGACGAACTGCCGCGAGACCCGTACCGTCTGCTCAACTACATCTACCGTGTCACCCTCGGGGCTGGCCCTTCACCCGACACCGAAGCGCTCGTCTATATGGCGGACCGGCTCCGAATCGGGAACGTTCCTGCGGATCTGCGCGCCGCGATGTACAAGGCCGCGGCCATGATCCCTGGCGTGACCTTCGTCAGCGATCAAGCCACCCTTCAGGGTCGAACGGGGATCGCGATCGGGCGGGTCGAGGAGGCATGGGGCACTCGCATAGACATCATCATCGACCCCGACACCGGTACTTTCATCGGCGATCGCGAGGTGCTTCTCCGGGATCAGGATGGAATCCCGGCGGGAACCGCCGTGTCATGGACCACCGTCACTTCTTCGGTTGTCAACGAGGCGCCGGAGGGTGGATCGGTGTGCGGGAAGATGACCGTCAATCCCGAAACAGGAGAATGCTGAGTGGAGCTATCGTCGGGGTCGAGCCGGCGAGCCTCATCCTCCCGCCGACAGAAACTCTCCTGATCCCGCTCGAACTCCTCCGGCCATCTGGCATGAGCGACCAGAGGTGAAGCGCACGCCGCCAGAGTGAGCTCATACAGCCGAACATTTGCACCCACCTGGGTGACGACCTACTCGAATAGCTCATGCGGCGCGCAGAGGGATCCCGCGACATTGTCCCTCGACCGTGACGGCAACCTCCGAGCGCGTTCCGCTCGGGTGCTCGGGTGGTGCTCAATCCGGGTTGTCTTCCCTGTGCTCGGCGACGTCAGTCAGCTCGAGGATGCGTGCTTCGAGCGCACGCAGGAGTGGTTCGCGTCGGGTTGTCTTGAGCAGTTCACTGATGTATGACTGCGCAAGACCCGTCGCGACGAGGCCGGCGTAGCCGCTGTCTTCGATTGCGATCACGAGGTCGCTGACGGCGTCGACGTCGTCGGCGACCATTGCGCGGAGGAGTCGTGCCGCGAGGCGTTCTGGTGCGTCCATGTCGGGATGGTCCTTCCCCTGTGGTGTGACTTCGGCCGCCTGAGATTGATGCGCGACTGAGGTTGGCTGCGACCGTTGCTCGCGCCATGGCTTCGTTGTGGCGGGTGCCGCGTGGTGAGGGGTCTCTCCCGTCGAGCGGGCGAGACCCCTCACTCGTGATTCGAGGCTGCGGAGGCGGCCATGATGGCGGCGAGTTCGCCTGCGATCCATCCGGGTCGTCGAGATGGTCCTGGATGCTCCGCTCTTCATCCGCTGCCGCGAGGACCACCGTCGGGGCGCCGGCGAGATCGGGGGTCCTCTGGGCGAGGCCGGTCGCGGGTGCGGTCAGGCGTCGATGCTGCGGTTCTCCTGCCGGACGATGGTGTCGCCGCTGGTGATGCCGATCTTGCGGGGCTTGGCGCGTTCAGCGATGGGGATGCGCAGGCGCAGCACACCGGCGGTGTAGTCGGCGTCGACGTGCTCGGTGTCGAGTGCGTCGCCCAGCACGAGCTGTCGGCTGAAGACACCCCAGGTGCGCTCGGCGGCGACGGAGTTCGCAGCATCCGGCATCCGGCTCAGGCGTTCGGCTCGGATGGTGAGGACGTTGCGTTCCACGTCGATGTCGAGCTTGTCCGGCTCGATGCCGGGCAGATCGAGTTCGACCACGAACTGGTCGCCGTCGCGCCACGCGTCCAGCGGCATGCTCGACGGGCGGCTGACGGTTCCGAAGACCTGCTGTGTGAGGCGGTCGAGGTCGCGGAACGGGTCGTGTTGCAGCAGCATTTCGGATCTCCTCCTGTTCACATGGTTCGGATGCATCCGACGATCTATATCGAATGCAGTAGATTTTGTACCTCATCTCGGACAGCAACGCAAGTACTGTTCTCAGTGAGCACGGAGGTGAGCGGTGATGACGGAACCGGATCGAGACCCAGGCCGGACGCGCGGCGTGTACAGCATCGCGATCGCCGCGGAACTTGTGGGTGTCGGAATCCAGACACTCCGGTTGTACGAGTCTCGCGGGCTCGTGGACCCAGCCCGCAGCACGGGCGGCACACGCCGGTACAGCGACGCGGACGTCGACGTGCTCCGGCGCGTCGTCGCCCTCCTCGCCGAGGGCGTCAACCTCGCCGGCGCGCGCCGGATTATTCAACTGGAAGACGACAACCACGCTCTCCGCGCCACCCTGCGACGCACCCGCGCCATAGAGCACTCGTGACAGCACAGAAGGTTTGCTCGACGGGGAGGGCGCAACTTCTCGCGTGGCGAAGTTCGCAGTGCCGCGGATCCTGCGAACAATACCCGCGCCCTTGAGGAGCTCGTGCGGACGTGGATCCGCAAAGGACAGCCGCGCACGGGAAGGAACGCGTCAGCCGCCTCAACATCCTGGATGCGCGACCCCGTCCCGTCATCGGGCAGTGCCCGTTCACGGATCGAGGTCGCCACTCAGTCCGCTTAGATGTCGAGCGTCGAGGTGAAGCCTCTACCAGTCTCGAGCTTGTGCACCGCCTCGAGAAACGCATCGAACACGTGCCACAGGTTGTCGGTCTCGGCTTCGAGGAGGATCGCGCGCTGATGCGGCGTCAGGTTTTCTCCGAGCTGCTCTTTGGCATCCTTCCGCAGCAGCCGCAGCTCCGCACGCTGACCTTCCATGAGCGCGTAGAGCGTTGCCGTCGCGGGAGCCTCGTCGGCGTTCATTGAGTCCTGTAGGCGCATACTGCGAAGTTTCAAGGCGCCTCCGACGTGAAGCCCGCCATTGGCCTCCCGGCTCGTGACACCGGGTGCCCGCACATCGAGCGGATCGACCGCCCGTGCTCGCTCGCGACCCGCCTGTAGGCATTGCCCGTATACGTATGCGCTGACGTTGATCGAGCACGCGGCCGCCACTCTCCGCCGGGCATGCGGGATTCATCGGTCACCATGTCTCCGCCGAAGGGACGCACGATGCCCGGGTGTGCCTTCTTGGAACTCGGTCGTCGTCTTCCGAGTTGCAGGAAGTCCGACCTGTGAAAGTCGACGCTTACGGAGCGTATTCGTCGAAGAATGCGAGCTGGCGCTCGTGCTGCCGCTCCAGCTGCTTGCGTTTCCGTACCCCCAGGTTCGAGGCGTCGCTCGCGGGACGCTCGTCGCGGGCGACTGGCGTGGCGCTGTGAAGCTCGACATCGATGCTCATGGCAGCCGCGTGGCCGAGGAGTGCGTCGAGCACGGCTGTCGGCGGGCTACTTTCCCACGGGGCTGTTTCGGTTGCTCCGCTCTGCGGCATCCGGTCCGCCGAGTAGTGCTGCGGCACGCCGAGCACATCCCGCCACCAGGAGACGATCGCCTGCTCGAGCGTGTAGGCATCGTCGCCTGTCTGCGTCGCCACCTGCCACGCTTCCACCCAGCCGAGCCGAAGGTGTTCCGCGATGCGTCCGCCATCGCGTGCCGCGCATCCGATCTTGACCGCTTGGCGATCGGCAACGAGGTACACGACCGCTGGACCGTCGTAGGGGAACGCACTGAAACAGTACCGGCAGATGCCGCGCCCCATTCTGACGTTGCCGAGCGTGGGGGTTACTTCCTTTCCGCAGGTGTGCCGGCACCGCCAAGGCGCGTTGCTGCCGGGGTAAGGCGCGACCGTCTCCAGCCCCTTGCTCATCATCACCTTTCGCGCCTGGTCCTCCGGCATCTTGAAGCGGAGAGAAAGGCTCTCCAGGCCGCACGGGACGCAGCCGCCTTGCCCGCGTCGGAGATTGCTGAGCGTCGGCGCAGCGGGGCTGCCGCAGGAGACGTGAATACTCGGCCACCGCGCGTCAACCGAGACAAAGGGTGCAGTGGGCTCGTAGCCGGCGGCGCGCAGCTCAGCCGTCACTTTGTCAGGATTCGAGCGGTGCGACTCGGCTGCACGTTCGAGCCCGCATGGGTTGCAGACGCCCTGCCCAGCGGCCACGTTGCCGAGCCTGGGGCTCACCCTACGGCCGCATTGATCGTGCCGCGCGCGCCACGGCTTCGTGGACGAGCCCGGGTAGGGCTCGAGCGGCGTCAGTCCCCGCTCGACGAACGCCGCGACTGCAGACTGAGCAGTCCATTGATGGTGTCCGTTCTTGGTGCGGTAGCAAGTGTTGCAGGACTCGGGCTTGCTGCGGATCGCATTGAAGCGACGTGCCAGCTCGGTGCCGCAGGCTACATGGCGGACCTGCCACGGCGCATCGGCGCCCGGATAGGGCTCAAGGGGCTCCCATCCGACGGCACGGAGGCTTGCTGCCGCTCGATCGGCGAGGCCGGCCTTCCGCTTGGCGCCCGCGTCTACACCGCCGCAGTACCTGCACACACCGCCGTTGCGGCGCGCGTTGGCCAGCGTCGGGCTGATCTCGCGCCCGCAACGCTCGTGCAGTGCGCGCCAGGGACGGCTAACCCCGGGAAACGACTCCAGCGGCCGAACCCCGTATGCGACGAACTCCTGCGTCGCCTCGTCCGGATCGGTGCGCAGCACTTGTCCCCCTATGGTCCTTTCGTGCTGAAGGTAGACCACCCCACCGACGTCGGTGCGATTCCCTGGCGCGAGGGGCAGTGCGACCCGAGGACGGCCCTGGCACAACGGCGGTCGATCTCGTTCCTTCGACTCGTCGCGGTAAATCATCCGAACAGGCGATTGCGCGATCTGGGTCCCCCTTCCGCGCGATGCCCTTATGAGGATCCCGCGTACCGGGTGCGGTTCTGAGCTATCTCGTCAGGATCGCGCGCGTGCTTACCCCGGGGTCGAGGTCCAGCCGGCGCAGGAGTTGGGCGTTGAGGGCGACGACGAGGGTGGACAGGGACATAAGGATCGCGCCGACTGCCATCGGCAGCACGAATCCGATGGGGGCGAGGATGCCGGCGGCGAGCGGTACAGAGATCAGGTTGTAGCCTGCGGCCCACCAGAGGTTCTGCTTCATCTTGCGGTAGCTGGCGCGGGACAGTTCGATCACGGACAGCACGGAGCGCGGGTCGGAGCTGGCGAGGATCACGCCGGCTGAGGCGATCGCGACGTCCGTGCCGGCACCGATCGCGATGCCGACGTCGGCGGTTGCGAGGGCGGGGGCGTCGTTGACGCCGTCGCCGATCATGGCGACTTTCTTCCCCTCGGCCTGGAGCGCACCGATCTTGGCGGCCTTGTCTTCCGGGCGCACCCCGGCGAAGACGCGGTCGATGCCCAGTTCGGTGCTGACCGCGTGGGCAACGGCCTCCGCGTCGCCCGTGATCATTACGACCTCGACGCCGAGCTTGTGGAGCGCGTCGACGGCCTCGCGGGATTCCGGACGGATTTCGTCGGCGAGTTCGAGTCCGCCGATCACGGCGCCGTCTTGGACGACGTGCAGGATGATTGCGCCGTCTGCGCGCCAGGTTGCCGCTTCATCGACTTCCGATGCGCCGAGCTCTTCGAGCAGGCGGGGACCGCCGACACGGATCTCGTGACCGTCCAGGGTGGCGGTCACGCCGACCGCCGGGGAGGAGGTGAATCCGGTGACGTTCTCGATCTGGAGGCCACGGTGTTGCGCGGCACGGACGATGGCTTTGGCGAGTGGGTGCTCGCTGTCGGCTTCGGCCGCGGCGGCGATCGCGAGCACCGTGTCGGCGTCGTGACCGCCGGTGGGGGCGATGGCGGTGACGACGGGTTCACCCTTGGTGAGGGTTCCGGTCTTGTCGAACAGGACGGCGTCGATGGTGCGCATCTGTTCGAGCGCGAGACGGTCTTTGATCAGCACCCCGCCGCGGGCGGCGCGTTCGGTCGCGATGGACACCACGAGCGGGATCGCCAGTCCGAGCGCGTGCGGGCAGGCGATGACGAGGACGGTGATGGTGCGGATGACGGCGTCGTCCGGGCTGCCCACGAGGGTCCAGACGACGGCGGTGACCGCGGCGGCGCCGAGGGCGAACCAGAACAGCCAGCCGGCGGCGCGGTCGGCGATGCGCTGGGCGCGGGAGGTGGAGTTCTGCGCGTCGGTGACGAGTCGTTGGATGCCGGCGAGGGTGGTCTGGTCTCCGGTCGCGGTGACCTGGACGCGCAGGCCGGAGTCGGTCGCGACGGTCCCCGCGGTGACGGTGTCGCCGGTGCTGCGGGAGACGGGGCGTGATTCGCCGGTGACCATGGACTCGTCCATGTCCGCCCGCCCGTCGACGATCCGGCCGTCGGCGGGGACGCTGCCGCCGGGACGGACCACGACCACATCGCCGCCACGGAGGTCTGCGGGGGAAACCGTCACGATCTGGTCGCCGTCGACGCGCTCGGCCTCGTCAGGCAGAAGCGCGGCGAGTGAATCCAGGGCTGATGTGGTCTGGGCGAGGGAGCGCATCTCGATCCAGTGGCCGAGGAGCATGATCACGATCAGCAGCGCGAGCTCCCACCAGAACTCGAGTTCATGGTGCAGCAGGCCCAGACTGGCGCCCCAGGATGCGAGGAACGCGACGGTGATCGCCGCGCCGACGAGCAGCATCATCCCGGGCGTGCGTGCCCGCAGTTCGCTGACCGCGCCGGACAGGAACGGCCAGCCGCCCCAGAAATACATGACCGTACCGACCAGCGGAGCGATCAGGTTGATGCCGGGGGCGTCGGGCAGCGAGTACCCGAAGAGCATGGCGAACGTGCTCGAGAACGCGACCACCGGCACCGCGAGGATCAGGTTGATCCAGAACAACTGCCGGAACCGTGCCACATGATCGGCCCCGTGCCCGGCATGCCCACCGGGGTGATCATGCTCGCCGTGAGGGTCGTGCCCGGCCGGGTGGTCCATGCCGTTCACGTGGTGGCCACCGTGCTCAGCGACGTGAGAGCCGACCGGCGCCTCGCGTGTTCCCCGTGATGGGTCGTGGTGGTGTGCGTGCGGATCGGTCATGACGAGCCTCCTCGCTGGTCTGTGGTCGGATGATTCCGGCGTCAGGCGGGGTGCCCTTCCTCGGATTGCCGACATGTCATCCATCAACCGGGATACCCCCCTCGGGTATTCCGAGGGGTCTCGCGTTCGACAGGGCGAGACCCTCGGAATGATTCCTCAGTTCTGGGTGAGCAGGTTCTCCATCGTGGCGATCTCGGTAGTCTGCGTGTCCAGGATCGCTTGTGCGAGCGCGATCACCTCCTCGTTTGCTCCCTGGTCGAGTTCGGTCTGCGCCATCTCGATCGCGCCCTCGTGGTGCACGATCATCTGCTCCAGGAACAACCGCGCCGCCTCCGCGCCGTCGGCGGCTTCCAGCGCCGCCATGTCGCCATCGGACATCATCCCGTCACCGTGCCCCATCCCGCCCATGTCGCCGCTGGAGCTCATTCCCCAATTGGTGAGCCAGGACTGCATGAGCTCGATCTCGGGGGCCTGCGCGTCCTTGATCTGCTGCGCCAGGGCCTGCACCTGATCGTCGATGCCGTCCTTGCCGAGGATCGTGTCGCTCATCTCCACCGCCTGCTCGTGGTGGGGGATCATCATGATCACGAACATCTCGTCCGCCGCGTTGACCTGGGCAGACGGCGACGTGGGCGACATCATCCCGCCCTGGCCCATCCCCGGCGTCGATCCGCCGCCGACATAGGCGCACCCTGCCAGCGACACCGCCACCGCGAGCGGCACGACGGTCAATACCGTCCATCGGAACTTCTTCACAACCATTGGTCCTTCTCCATCGATCGGTGAACTTCGCCCGCGTGCGGGCATGACTCAGCCCCGGCCACGAGGGCCGGGACAGTCGGTTCACGTTCGACTGATGGACAGGTCCAGCAGCGACGGCGGACGGGGCAGCACCGACAACAGCACCCCGACCACACGCGCCAGCGGGCTCGGCCCGCGGCTTCGGCCGCGGATGACCCCGGGGCCGGAGCGCGCCGCCCACAGCACCACCGCCAGCAGACCGAGCACGCACGCCGCCATCAACGCGTCATGCGCCGCACCGGGCGCGCAGTCCGCACAGGCGGTCTCGGCGACGACACCGGTGTCCGACGAGGGGCCGTGGCCGTGTTCGGCGCCGATGCTCGAAACGGCCGTCATCGGCGCTTCGGGGTGCCCGGTCATGAGCGTGTGCATGCCCAGCAGCCCCACCATCACCAGCGCCGCGAGCAACACCGACAGCATCCACCGCCACAGCATCGGCGGATGCAGACGAGTTCGCGTCGTGTCCAGGGCCACAGATCTCCTTGGTTCGCAGAGTACCCCACCGGGGTATTCACCCCCACCCCGCCGCCAGCTGATTTTTCCTGTCAGAAGGCTGAGCGGGGGCACGCGATCGTCGTGACATCCTGAGGGAGTCATGACCTCGTCCGCGATCGCCAGCTCTCGCCGCTACGCGCGGTGGCGCGGCATGTGCGCGGTCATCGGGCTGGTCCTCGTTGCTCTCCTCGCCCTGCATGTCTCTCCCGCGACGGCCGCGGATGCCGCGCCCGCGATGTCGACGCAGAGCGAGAGCACCCACTCCCCGGATCGCTCGGACTGCGCGGGGTGCGCGGTGTGCCCGGATGGAAGCGGCAGCCCGCACGCCGCGATGGGCGTGCACTGCGGGATGACGTTGCAGCCACCCACCGTGCATGCGGGCGTGGTGCCGACGCGAGCCTGGTTCCGCGCGCTGTCTCCCGGCGCACGACAGCCGTCGCCCGCCGAAGGAGCAGCTGCGCCGCGCTCCCTCACGCTCTGGGAGCTTTCAGTCAGTCGAACGTGAGTGCGGCCCGCCGGGACTGTTCGCCGGCAACCGCATCGCCCGTGTCCGGGCGCCCACACAACCTTCGACGAAAGTGAACCCTGCCATGCCTCGCGCATCGAAAACCAACCTCGGCGTGATACTCGCGACCACCCTGCTCCTCGTCACCGGCTGCGCAGCCGCCACCCCCGACAGTACGACCACCGATCCACTCGCCGCCGCCGGTTTCCCCGACCAGACCATCCACCAGGTCATCGACGAGCTCGAAGCGACACCGGTCGACGACCGACGCGACGACCTGATCGCATCCGTGCGCCCGAACGCCGTGCTGTTCACCATCGACGGTGGGCCCGAGACCTCCGTCCCACTCGAGGACGAGTTCTACCTCTCCGTCGCGCCGTACCGGAACACCACGCACGACTGCTACTTCCACAGTCTGACCACCTGCGTCGGAGAGCTCGGCGACGAGCCCCTCCACCTCACGGTCGTCGGCGACGATGGCGAGGTGCTGCTCGACGAAGAACGCACGACGAACAGCAACGGCTTCGTCGGACTGTGGCTTCCCCGCGACATCGACGCCACACTCACCATCACGCACGAGAACGGCTCGATCACCACCCCCATCTCCACTGGCGCGGAAGACCCCACCTGCCTCACCGATCTGCCTCTCACGTAGAGGGCCCGAGGAAGCGACCCCGCCTCCCGGGTCGTCCTCTACGTGGTGGCGGCGCGGGAGACGTCACGCCGATCGTCGTTGCTGCGCGAATGAACGGCGCCTCGCCTCGCCTCGCCCGCACGATTCAGCCACGCCCGCAACGCCCCCTGACTGCGCATCGCCCGGATACGGATGCTCGGTGTACAGCCTCACCTAGGCTCATTTCAGAGCGGGCGATCGGCAGCTGGCATGGCGTTAAAGACTTCAGGGAGTAGATGTGCTCTTCGGATCAAGGCAAGCCCCGAACACGGAAGAGAGATTGGCGACACTCGAGGCGTTAGCGGACGACGTCGTCAAACTTCGCGGAGAACTCGAGAACATCAGAAACCAGCTTCGCCACGAGCGGATACTCGCTATCGCCGGAATTGCCATCGCCTTGATTGCAGCAGGGGGCACAATCTGGCAGGCGTCAGTCGCGCAGAGCCAGCTCGCAGCGGCGGGCCCAAACCTTCGGGGCTCGGCCGCTGTGATTACGGCGGTCGACAACGCCTCTATGTTCGAGCCCGGCAACTTCGGCGAGTATGCCTACTCCGCCGGAGAAGCTCCAAGAGGCAACGTCGAGGTGAGAGTCGAACTAACGAACGTTGGCCAATCCGTGGCGACGATTGAGAAGGCGGAAGTTGCGTGGTCGGAAGGAAATCTCCTCGTTGGCACACTGCATTGTGGAGTCGATGAGTCGACCCGGTCGCCGCTGGACTGCCCAAAGCCCCTTCAGCTCGAGCGTGGCGAGATCGAGGTGTTCACGCTCGCAATCCCGCAGCCGTTGGCCTGTGTCGACTGGAATCCAAGAGTCGAAACGACGCGCGTCATCCTGACGATGATCGATGGCGACGTCCTGGATTTGTCGACAGGCGTTGGCGCAACCAACCAGTCGGTCTGCCCCGACTACGGCGGGAACTGAGCGAGCCCGAGCCGACTCATCTACTGACCGAGCGAACTATATATACGAGCACGTGACATCGCGACGGTCGCTTGCACGAATCGGGCCGCTCATCGAACAGCGCCCGCAAGAGGATCCTGACGAGCCATCAGTACTCTGCGGGGAAGGCGCCATCGGAGTTGATGGGTCAACATGGGACTTTGCGTCGCTCGGGGCTGACCGAGCAGGACCGCCACGCAGGTCTTGAAGTCGAGGTCCACTAACCCCCCGACCCGATCTCGCGGGGTCTCATCGAGGTACCTCGCGCGGGTACGCGCGTGGGTAAAGACGAACGCAGATGAAGGGAGGCGAGTGGAACCGGGAACGAGGTCGAACCGCGGGATTATGCGGTCACGGCATTGAAGCGATGGCGACTGCGCTCGCGATACATGGGTTCAAATCCCACCGCCACCGCCAGCGTCGAAGCCCCGCGAACCCTTGGAAACACTGGGATCGCGGGGCTTCTCCCATGCCCGGAATCTCCCCGTGGCAACACCTTGGAGCTTCTGCGCGCAACTCGCGCTCAGTATGAACGAGGATGCCGACGACACAACGATCTCTTGCAACGCATCGGGGGCGGGGGAAGCGCCACATCACCGAATGACGAGCGTGCCGTCAGCATGCCTTCCGCTGTCACCGGCATCGAGAGGCGAGACCTCGATGGGCGGACGTTGAGCCGCGCGCAGT
>JACEFY010000250.1 GCA_016807485.1 Stenotrophomonas maltophilia
GGTCGCCACGGCGTCCCTCATCGCCCTCGCGTTCGCGACCGGTCCGTGGGGCGTGGGCCTCGCCTGGGTGGGCGTGTCGGTCGGGACGGCGGTGGCGTCGGCCGCGTTCACAGCGCTCATCGCCGACCAGCTCACGACGCAGCGCGGCACCGCCTCGGCGGCCGTCTCGTCGTCGCAGGCGCTCGGCATCATCGTCGGCGTCGGCGTGATCGTGCTGCTCGAGCTCGGCACTCTCGCCGGTTACCTCGCCCTCGCCGGGTTCCTCGCCGTCGTCGGGGTGATCGCCGCTCTCCTGCTGCCCGATCCGCCGGCGCCCACCGAGTCGGCGGGGGCCCGAACGCCACGCAGCCTCGCCGATCGGCTCGCCGCGGTCCGAGATCGGGACTTCGCGTGGCTCCTGGCCGGCCGGCTGGTGGTCAACATCGGCAACGCGCTCGGCACCGGCCTGCTCCTCTTCTTCCTGATGTACGGTCTCGGCCGCGATGCCGCGGGCGCCCAGGACGATCTGCTGCTGCTGATCCTCGTCTACACAGTGTTCGTCGTCGCCGCGTCGATCATCGCCGGCGCCGTCAGCGACCGGACGGGGCACCGCGTGGGGATCGTCGTCGGCTCGGCCGTCGTGCAGGGTGTCGCGGCGCTCCTCATCGCGGTCGTGCCCTCGTTCGAGATCACGATGGTCGGCGCCGCCCTCCTCGGCACCGGCTACGGCGCTTACATGGCCGTCGGTCTCGCCCTCGGCACCGACCTGCTCCCGTACGCGGCCGACCACGCGCGGGACCTCGGTTTCGTGAACGTCTCGGCGAGCCTCGGTCAGCTCCTGGGTCCGCTCATCGGCGCGGGGCTCGTCGCGCTCGTCGGCGGATTCTCGCTGATGTTCGCGGTCGGCGGTGTGCTGTCGATCGTCGGTGCCCTCATGACCCTCGCCATCCGACGGCAGACGCGATCGGTCACCGTGGGGTGATGACACCCGGCTTGCGGGATGCCGCGATGGTGGCGAGAGCGAGATCGAGCACCGCGTTGAAGACCTGCGGCCGCATCGCGGTGACGAGGTGGGTGGTGCGGGGCACGACGATGAGCTCGGCGTCCGGCGCCACCCGCGTGAACAGGCGTTCGTTGACCCGCAGCTGGTCGTACTGACCGTTGACGAACCACAGCGGCACGTCGATGCGGCGGAGCGCGGCGAGCAGGTCGAGCACGGAGAGACTGCGCAGCGCCACATCCTGGGCATCGTAGGCGTACCCGCCCGCGCCGAAGTCGGCCCGGGTCTCGGGCGGGAGGGTGCGGTCGAGCACCCGGTCGGTCACCCAGGCGCCACGGCCCGGCAGGAGATCGACCCCGCGTGCCAGCGTCCGGTAGGTGCGCAGCGCCACTCCGCGGGGGATGGCCGTGCACGACGCGGCGATGAAGCCGGCGATCGGCGGGGGATCCTCGGCGCCGGCGTACTCGATGCACAGCAGCCCGCCCATCGAGTGCCCGACCAGAAGCACATCGGATGACGTGGCCGCCGCCCGGACGGCACGGTCGATCGTCGCGAAGGCTTCGACGAGGGTGAACTCCTCGTCGCGGCGGGATCCGTGCCCGGGGAGATCGACCGCGGTGACCCCGATCCCGCGCGCCTCCAGGTGCTCCACCTGCGCGCGCCACATCGTGGCGGAGGTGCGGATGCCGTGGACCATCACGACGTGGGCGGACATGACCCCAGCCTAAACAGCCGAGGCCCGCGCGCGAGCGGGAATGCTCACGCGCGGGCCCCGGCGTCGTGTGGTCAGAACAGCACGCGGACCTTCGCCGGACCGCTGGTCGACCCGGTGGCGACCGTGGCATCCTTCGGCACGAACACCGCCGTGTAGGTGTGCGTGCCGCGGCTGAGCCTGCCGAGGGTGTAGGTCGCGATCCCGCGGGTGACCGGGATGCTCGCCACCACGGTGTCGCCCTCGCGGAACTCCACCGTGCCCTCCGGACGTCCGCCGTCCTGCTGGACGTAGGCGATGAGGGTCGACGGGACCAGGCGGTTGATGTGCACCGGCAGGACCGCGATGAGCCGCGTCGTCGTCGCCGCCGCGGGCTCGGCCGCGGCCTCGACGACGAGCGGGACCCGCACGACCGTACCCGAGCCGGGTGCGGTGAGGGTGAGTTCCGCCGCGCCGGCGCGGGTACCGGCCGGCAGGGTCACCGTCACGGTCGCGGCACCCGCTGCGACGGGCACCTCGCCGAGGGCGGTGTCTCCGAGCGACACCTGCAGAGCGGTGTTCTCGGGTGCACCACGGCTCGTGAGGTTGAGACCCGCGACGCCGAAGGTGAACGCCGTGCCCGCCGTCACCGTCTCGGGGACGCCCGTCACCTGGACCGCGTGCTTCGCGAAGTCGGGCGCCAGCGGCGACCCGTCGGCGATGTAGTCCACCCACGCCTCGTAGTCGAGGAGGCCGGTGTCGACGTAGTCCGTACCCTGCGTGAAGGCGCGGAAGTTGTCACCACCCGTCGCGAGGAACGAGAAGGTGCCGATGCGGTACGACGCGGCCGGATCCAGCGGAGCTCCGTTGATGGTGACCGACGTGATGCGCGAACCCTCCGGGCGCGTGGCGTCGTAGGTGTACGTCACGTTGTCCGACAGTCCGAGCTGCAGGTAGGGGCGGGACGGCACCGTGCCGTCGGCGTTCCGCTGCCACTGCTGCTCGAGCATGGTCGTGAACTGCGCTCCCGTGAGGCTCACGAGCGCCAGCGTGTTGTTGAAGGGCAGCACGGCGTTCGCCTGCGAGAACGACACGGTGCCGTCGGCGAGCCCCGGCACGGCGGTCGAGCCGAACTCGGCCTGCGTGTCCCACAGGTCCGCCCGCAGCCCGCCCGGATTCGTCACGCCGATGTCGGCGCCATTCGGGAGGGCGCTCAGCGAATCGCGGAGCATCGTGGCGACGGCGTTGCCGAGGGTCGACTCGCTCGCGCGGTCGTCCCGCGCACCGCCGACCCACACGCCGTTCTGGAACGAACCGCCAGCGAACGCGGTGGTGATGTCGCCCGACACCTCGCCGACGGCGGTGTTGCCGATCTCGGCCGCGGCGGCCAGGGCGGCATCCACGATCGCCTTCACGGCGGCCACGCGCGGGTACGTCGCAACGAGTGTCGCCGCCGCGGTGGTCGTGCGCTTGACGTTGCTCTCGGTGTGCGCAGTGACCTCGCCGGTGGCCGGATCGATCGACAGCGTGATCTTGCCGATGTTCGCACCGTACGACCCGGTCTGGACGACCGGTCGCGTGCGGTCGGTGCCGGGGATCGGTGCCGACCAGGCGTACTCCTTGTGCGTGTGCCCGGTGAAGATCGCATCGACCGTGCTGGACGTGTCGTTGACGAGCGCGGCGAACGCACCGCCGGCCGCGAGCTCTTCCTCGAGGGTCGCGCCGTCGGGCGTGCCCGCACCCGCACCCTCGTGGTAGAGCGCCACCAGCACGTCGGCCTCGCCGTTGGACGGGTCTCCGTCGCTGAGCTGGGCGGCCACGCGGTTGACGGCCTCGACCGGGTCGCCGAAGTCGAGGTCGGCGATACCGGCGGGCGAGACGAGGGTGGGGGTCTCCTCCGTGACGGCGCCGATGACGCCGACCGTGAGCCCACCGGCATCCAGCAGCGCGTACTCATCGAGCGCAGGGGTCTGCGTGCCCTTGAGGTACACGTTGGCGCCGAGCTGCGGATAGTCGGCGGCGTCGCTGACCCGGCCCGCCAGATCCGCGAAGCCGCGGTCGAACTCGTGGTTGCCGACGGCGGTGGCCTGCAGTCCGAGTGCGTTCAGCACGTCGATCGTCGGCTGGTCCTTCGCGACCGAGGACGCGAACAGCGAGGCGCCGATGTTGTCACCCGCGGAGAGGAAGAGGGTCGGGCCCTCCGCCGCTGCGCGCAGCTCCTCGACGGTGCCCGCGAACGCCACCGTGTTGGCGTCGATGCGTCCGTGGAAGTCGTTGATGTCGAGCAGGGTCAGCTCGACCGGAGCGGCCTCGGCCTGCAGCCCCACGACCACCGGATCGTGGTCGCTCGAGCG
>JACEFY010000251.1 GCA_016807485.1 Stenotrophomonas maltophilia
CGACGAGTTCGACACCGAGATCGGCGAGGACGACGTCCTCATCCCGATCGCCGGCATCCTCGACGTCCTCGACAACTACGCCTTCGTCCGCACGACCGGCTACCTCCCCGGAACGAGCGACGTCTACGTCTCGCTCGGCCAGGTCAAGAAGTACAACCTCCGCAAGGGCGACGCCGTCGTCGGCGCGATCAAGCAGCCCCGCGAGGGCGAGCAGTCGAGCCGGCAGAAGTACAACGCGCTCGTGAAGGTCGACTCGGTGAACGGACTGTCGGTGGAAGACGCCGCCGGTCGCGTCGAGTTCGGCCAGCTCACGCCGCTGTACCCGCAGGAGCGCCTGCGCCTGGAGACGGCACCCGAGAAGCTCACGCAGCGCATCATCGACCTGGTCGCCCCGATCGGCAAGGGCCAGCGCGGCCTCATCGTCGCGCCGCCCAAGGCGGGCAAGACCATCGTGCTGCAGCAGATCGCCAACGCGATCGCGACGAACAACCCCGAGGTCCACCTCATGGTCGTGCTCGTCGACGAGCGGCCCGAAGAGGTCACCGACATGCAGCGCACCGTCAAGGGCGAGGTCATCGCCTCCACCTTCGACCGCCCCGCCGAAGACCACACGACGGTCGCCGAGCTCGCCATCGAGCGCGCCAAGCGCCTCGTGGAGCTCGGTCGTGACGTCGTCGTGCTGCTCGACTCGATCACGCGCCTCGGTCGTGCCTACAACATCTCGGCGCCCACCTCGGGTCGCGTGCTCACCGGTGGCGTCGACGCATCCGCGCTCTACCCGCCCAAGCGCTTCTTCGGCGCGGCGCGCAACATCGAGAACGGCGGGTCGCTCACGATCCTCGCCACCGCGCTCGTCGAGACCGGCTCCAAGATGGACGACGTCATCTTCGAGGAGTTCAAGGGCACCGGCAACAGCGAACTGCGCCTCAGCCGCCAGCTGGCCGACAAGCGTATCTTCCCCGCGGTCGACGTCAACGCATCCTCCACGCGCCGCGAGGAGATGCTCCTGAGCGCCGACGAGGTCAAGATCACCTGGAAGCTGCGCCGCGCCCTCGCCGGGCTCGACCCGCAGCAGGCTCTCGAGGTCGTCCTGGGCAAGCTCAAGGAGACGTCGTCCAACGTCGAGTTCCTCGTGCAGATGCAGAAGTCGATCCCCGCGCCGACCGCCGGGGGCCGCAGCCACGCTGACGAGAACAGCATCCGCTGATCGACGTGTTCGAGTCCGTCAAGGGACTGATCGACGAGCACCGCGCCGTCCAGGAGGAACTCTCCGACCCGGCCGTGCACGCCGACGCCGCGCGCGCCAAGCGGGTCAACCGCCGGTACGCCGAGCTCAGTCGCATCGTCGCCGCCTACGACGCGTGGGCGGCGGCGACGGACGACCTGGATGCCGCGCGCGAGCTCGCGCGGGAGGACGAGGCGTTCGCCGCCGAGGTCCCCTCGCTCGAAGAGCAGGTCGCCGCCGCCGAGGAGAAGCTGCGGCGCCTGCTCATCCCGCGCGACCCCGACGACGCGCGCGACGTCATCATGGAGATCAAGGGCGGCGAAGGCGGAGCCGAGTCGGCGCTGTTCGCCGCCGACCTCCTCCGCATGTACCTTCAGTACGCGGCGTCGAAAGGCTGGAAGACGGAGCTCCTCGAGCGCAACGAGTCCGACCTCGGCGGCTACAAGGACGTCCAGGTCGCGATCAAGGGCTCGAGCTCCGACCCGGCGCAGGGCGTCTGGGCGCACCTGAAGTACGAGGGCGGCGTGCACCGCGTGCAGCGGGTGCCGGCGACCGAGTCGCAGGGCCGCATCCACACCTCGACCACCGGCGTGCTCGTCTTCCCCGAGGTCGACGAGCCCGAAGAGGTGCACATCGACCCGAACGACCTCAAGATCGACGTGTTCCGCTCGTCGGGACCGGGTGGCCAGTCGGTCAATACGACCGACTCCGCCGTGCGCATCACGCACCTGCCGACGGGGATCGTCGTGTCGATGCAGAACGAGAAGAGCCAGCTGCAGAACCGCGAAGCGGGCATGCGCGTGCTGCGCGCCCGCATCCTCGCCCGCCAGCAGGAGGAGCTGGATGCCGCCGCCTCCGACGCGCGCCGCTCGCAGATCCGCGGGATGGACCGTTCGGAGCGCATCCGCACCTACAACTTCCCCGAGAACCGCATCGCCGATCATCGCACCGGCTACAAGGCCTACAACCTAGATCAAGTGATGGACGGCGCGCTAGCGCCGCTCATCGCCTCGGCGATCGCCGCCGACGAGGAAGCGCAGCTCGCGGCCCTGGGCGGCGACTGACGTCACACGTCGGGGATCGGCGCGGCCAGACCACTACGCTCGCACCATGATCATGTTCCTCATCCGCGCGCTGATCTTCCTCGTGTCGGCCGCCGTCGGTCTCATCGTGGCCGACCGCGTGCTTCCGGGGTTCTCGATCGCCTGGAGCGACTGGTGGGGCTTCGTGCTGGCGATCGTCATCTTCGCGGTGCTGCAGAGCGTGCTCGCGCCGTGGATCGCCCGTGTCGCCACGCGCAACGCGCCCGCGCTCCTCGGCGGAATCGGCATCGTGTCGACGTTCGTCGCGCTGCTCATCGTCGTGCTCATCCCGCAGGCCGGGCTCCGCATCGACGGCGTCGTGACCTGGGTGCTCGCCCCCGTCCTCGTGTGGCTCGTGACGGCTCTCGCGACCTGGCTGCTGCCCGCGCTCTTCATCAAGAAGAAGGTGCAGGAGCGCCGCGCCGCCTGAACCCCGATCTCTCTCCCTCATCCAGGGATCGGGATGGCGCGTCTGCACCCCTGCGGATGCCGCAGGCGTGCGCAGGCGCCACCTCTTCTGTCCACTCGAAAAGGGATGGCGCGCGTGCACCCCTGGGCGCTCCACAGGCGTGCGCAAGCGCCACCTGGTTCGCGCGTGAGCAGCGCCACCCGGGTCTCCAAGCCCACGGGATCCCGCCGGGGGATTG
Organism: Stenotrophomonas maltophilia; assembly: GCA_016807485.1. Taxonomy (GTDB): domain Bacteria; phylum Actinomycetota; class Actinomycetes; order Actinomycetales; family Microbacteriaceae; genus Microbacterium. Next base: position 2,955 of record JACEFY010000251.1, read on the forward strand.
GGTGGCGCTCGCGCACCCTTGGTAGACCCGCAGACGTGCGCACGCGCCACCTGATTCGCGCGTTCGCCCATGAAGCCCACCTGTGGCCCCGCCGGGGGATTGGATGGCGCTCGCGCACCCTTGGCAGACCCGCAGACGTGCGCGGGCGCCACCTCTTCTGCCCGCACAAAAACGGGATGGCGCCCGTGCACCCCTGGTAGATCCGCAGACGTGCACGGGCGCCACCTCTTCGCGGGCGACCGGCCGACCTGGGGCGGCGTGAGCTCAGATGAAGTACTCGGGCGCGGTCAGCACGGCGCGGGTGTCTTCGCCGTCGCGGCGGACGCGCACCTTCGCGGGGACTCCGACGAGGAGCGAGTCGTCGGGGGCGTCCCGGGTCACGACGGCGTTCGCGCCGACCACCGATCCCGCGCCGATCGTGATGGGGCCGAGGATCTTGGCTCCGGCGCCGACGGCGACGCCGTCGCCGAGGGTCGGATGCCGCTTGCCGCCCTCACGGGTGCGTCCGCCGAGGGTCACCCCGTGGTAGAGCATGACGTCGTCGCCCACCTCGGCGGTCTCGCCGATGACGACGCCCATCCCGTGATCGATGAAGAAGCGCCGCCCGATGACGGCGCCGGGGTGGATCTCGATGCCGGTGAGCCAGCGGGTGACCTGCGAGAGAGCGCGCGCGGGGAATCGCAGACCCCGCTCCCAGAGCGCGTGCGCGACGCGGTGCGACCAGATCGCGTGCAGTCCGGGGTAGAGCACGGCGATCTCCGCGCCGCTGCGCGCGGCCGGGTCGCGGAGCTTCGCCGCGGCGAGGTCTTCCCGCACGCGCGAGAGCGCCGTCCCCGCACAGGACAGCGCGCTCACGCGGCGCCCTCCTCGTCGCGCAGGTGCGCGTACAGCGCGGTCGACAGATAGCGCTCACCGGCATCCGGCACGATCACCACGATCCGCTGCCCGGCCGTCTCGGGCCGCGCCGCGATCTCGAGCGCCGCCCACACTGCCGCGCCCGCCGACATCCCCGCGAGGATCCCCTCCCGGGTCGCGAGCTCGCGTGCGACGCGGATGGCGTCGTCGA
>JACEFY010000252.1 GCA_016807485.1 Stenotrophomonas maltophilia
GGCCTTTCAGAAAGCGGGTGCTTACTTCTCGACGGCCTCCTCGGACGCGGCCTCGGCGGCGGCGCCCTCTTCCGGCGACTCGGCGCCGGCGTCGGCAGCCTCGTCGGCGACCGGGGTCTCCTCCGGCTCGGCCTCGGCGGCCGGCTCAGCCTCGGCGGCCGGAGCAGCCTTGGCGGCGCCCGACTTCTTGGCCGACTTCGGCTTCGGGTTCACCGGCTCAAGCACGAGCTCGATGACGGCCATGGGGGCGTTGTCGCCCTTGCGGTTGCCGATCTTCGTGATGCGGGTGTAGCCACCCTCACGCTCGGCGACGAGCGGCGCGATCTCGGCGAAGAGCTCGTGCACGACGCCCTTGTCACCGATGACCGACAGCACGCGACGACGCGCGTGCAGGTCGCCGCGCTTCGCGAACGTGATCAGGCGCTCGGCGAGCGGACGCACGCGCTTGGCCTTGGTCTCGGTCGTCGTGATCGACTTGTGGGTGAAGAGGGCCGCGGCGAGGTTCGCAAGCAGCAGGCGCTCGTGGGCGGGGCCGCCTCCGAGGCGGGGACCCTTGGTGGGCTTGGGCATGTCAGTTACTCCAGGTGAAAGATGTCAGCGAGGGCCGAGGCTCAGACGGTCTCGTCGTCGTAGCCGCCGTAGAAGTGCGCGCCGTCGAACCCGGGGACCGAGTCCTTCAGCGACAGACCGAGCGAGATGAGCTTGTCGCGCACCTCGTCGACCGACTTCTGGCCGAAGTTGCGGATGTTCATGAGCTGCGTCTCCGAGAGGGCGACGAGCTCGGACACCGTGTTGATGCCTTCGCGCTTGAGGCAGTTGTACGAACGCACCGACAGATCGAGGTCCTCGATCGGCATCGACAGCTCGTTGGTGAGGACCTGCTCGACCGGCGCGGGGCCGATCTCGATGCCCTCGGCCTCGACGTTCAGCTCGCGCGCCAGACCGAACAGCTCGGTCAGCGTGCGACCGGCCGACGCGACGGCGTCACGCGGGCTCATCGACGACTTCGACTCGACGTCGAGGACGAGCTTGTCGAAGTCGGTGCGCTCACCGGCACGGGTCGCGTCGACGCGGTAGCTGACCTTCAGCACCGGCGAGTAGATCGAGTCGATCGGCACCTGGCCGGCCTCGGCGTACTCGTTGCGGTTCTGGGTCGCCGAAACGTAGCCGCGGCCACGCTCGATCGTGAGCTCGAGCTCGAACTTGGCCGAGTCGTTGAGCGTCGCGATGACCAGCTCGGGGTTGTGGATCTCGACACCGGCCGGAGCGGAGATGTCGGCGGCCGTGACCTCACCGGCACCCGTCTTGCGCAGGTACGCCGTGATGGGCTCGTCGCGCTCCGACGAGACGACGAGGGTCTTGATGTTGAGGATGATCTCGGTGACATCCTCCTTCACGCCCGGGATGGTGCTGAACTCGTGCAGCACTCCGTCGATGCGGATGCTGGTGACCGCGGCGCCGGGGATCGACGACAGCAGGCTGCGACGCAGCGCGTTGCCGATCGTGTAGCCGAAGCCGGGCTCGAGAGGCTCGATGACGAACCGGCTGCGGAACTCGCCGATCTTCTCCTCGGTCAGAGTGGGACGCTGTGCGATGAGCACTATGTGTTCCTTTCGATCACGTGACCGCTATATGACACGTGTGGGTGGTGAGGTGTTGAGTTGTTGTCGGGACCGGATGACAGCGGCATCCGGGCACATCGTGCGACGGGCTCAGGGACCGGTCGCCGCATTGCGGCTCCGGTCCCCGAGCGGGTCGGAAAGATCAGACGCGGCGGCGCTTCGGCGGGCGGCAGCCGTTGTGGGCCTGGGGCGTGACGTCCGAGATCGAGCCGACCTCGAGGCCGGCGGCGGTGAGCGAACGGATCGCGGTCTCGCGGCCGGATCCGGGGCCCTTCACGAAGACGTCGACCTTCTTGACGCCGTGCTCCTGCGCCTGGCGGGCGGCCGACTCGGCGGCCATGCCGGCGGCGTACGGCGTGGACTTGCGCGAGCCCTTGAAGCCCACTCCACCCGAGGACGCCCAGCTGATGACGGCGCCCGAGGGGTCCGTGATCGAGACGATCGTGTTGTTGAACGTCGACTTGATGTGGGCGTGGCCCAGCGCGATGTTCTTCTTTTCCTTGCGACGCGGCTTGCGCGCTGCGGACTTGGCCTGTGCCATGTGCGTTATCTCCTAGAACCTGTGAGAAGCCGAGGGCCGCGCGTCAGCGCGCCTTCTTCTTGCCGGCGACGGTGCGCTTGGGGCCCTTGCGGGTGCGCGCGTTGGTCTTGGTGCGCTGACCGCGCACGGGAAGGCCGCGACGGTGGCGGATGCCCTCGTACGAGCCGATCTCCACCTTGCGGCGGATGTCGGCGGCGACCTCGCGGCGGAGGTCACCTTCCACCTTGTACTCGGCGTCGATGTGATCGCGCAGCGCGATCAGCTGGTCGTCGCTCAGGTCCTTCACGCGGATCGACTCGTCGATCTCGGTGGCCTTGAGGATCTCGACCGAACGGGTACGGCCGATGCCGTAGATGTAGGTGAGGGCGATCACCACGCGCTTGTCGCGCGGGATGTCAACGCCGGCAAGACGTGCCATGCGGTTTCTCCTAGGAGTCGTGGAGGTGTGGAGCAGGATCGGTGCCCGGGCCTCCAGCCCGGGGTGTCCCCCGCGAACGGGATCTGAACCTGCCTGTGTGTCTCCGGTGATCGAGTGCCGGCGGAGCCGGCGTACCGAGATCCCGGAGGGGATTGAGTTCTCTGGGTCAGCCCTGGCGCTGCTTGTGGCGCGGGTTCGACTTGCAGATGACCATGACGCGACCGTGACGACGGATGACCTTGCAGTGGTCGCAGATGGGCTTGACGGAGGGGTTGACCTTCATGATGTTTCTTTCGCTGTCTTCGAGTCGGGCGGATGCCGTGGCATCCCTCCGCTCGTTACTTCTCGACCGGTCTAGCGGTAGCGGTAGACGATGCGCCCGCGGGTGAGGTCGTAGGGCGAGAGCTCCACGACGACACGGTCCTCGGGGATGATGCGGATGTAGTTCTGCCGCATCTTGCCGGAAATCGTCGCGAGGACTTTGTGTCCGTTGCTGAGCTCAACGCGGAACATCGCGTTGGGCAGGGCCTCGGAGATCACACCCTCGATCTCGATGACTCCGTCTTTCTTCGCCATACGCTCGCTAACGCTGGGCAGACCGGTCGGTCTGCGGTGGATGGGTTGGTGTTCGGTGCTGTGACACGCCAATGAAGGCGCAAGGCACCAAAGATCCAGTGTACGTGATAGTGGGGGATGCGGCAAACCACCGCATCCGCTTACTGGAAGAGCGTCGCGAACTGACCCGTCGCCGGGATGGTGGAGTTGGAGATGACCTCGCCGTTCACCGCGAGGGTGGGCGTGCCGATGCCCGACGACCCCGGCTGGACCGGCGTCTTCTTGGTCATGGCGGTCACGAAGTCGGTGTAGGTGCCGTCGGTGACGCAGGAGTCGATGCCGGTGACCCCGGCATCCTTCGCGATCGCGAGGATCTGCTCGTCGGTGAGGCCGGTGGAGTTCTCTTCGGGCTGGCCCTCGAACATCGCCTGCATGAAGGGGACCGCGGCATCCGGATCGGCCTCGGCGACGCAGTACATCGCGTTGGCGGAACGCGTGGAGTACGCGGTGCCCTGCGAGTAGCGGTCGAGGATGGCAATGGGGTGGATGTTGAGGGTGATGGTGCCGTTGTTGGCGAGGTCGAGGATCTCGGGCCCGTACGTCGTCTCGAACTGGTTGCAGATCGGGCACATGAAGTCGATGTAGGTGTCGAGGGTCTGCTCGCCGTCGCCGACGATGATCGCGCCGGTGGTCTGGTCGATGCCGGAACCGGTCGGGAGCGTGCCGGGGTCATTGGCGGAGTTGTTCATCCACACGACGAGCGCGATCACGAGGGCCACGATCGCGACGACCGCGACGCTCACCCAGATGGCGAACCAGTTCGTCTTGCCCGCTGCTGCCTGTGCCATTGTTCCGCTGCTGCCTTCTTGTC
>JACEFY010000253.1 GCA_016807485.1 Stenotrophomonas maltophilia
CGGAATTGCTGGCCGGTGGCGAGCGAGACGAAGGAGCGCGACTCGATGCGGGACGCGGTGCCGATGTCGACCTGTGCACCCTCGACGGCGGCCGCGAGGATCGCGTGCGGCGCGCGGTAGCGGGCGCCCTTGAGCTTCGCACGGAGCGTCGCGGGGAACGCGGGCAGCAGCGCGGCCAGCGTCGGTGTCTGCGGTGTGCCGCCGGGTAGCCGGTAGCCCGGACGGTCCCAGGGCTGGCTCGCCGCGGCGTCGTCACCCGCGTGTGCGTCGATCCAGGCGATCGCTGCCGGGAGGAGGTCGTCGCCCGACGGCACCAGCTCGTCGATGAGCCCGACCTCGAGTGCCTGCGCGGGCCGGAAGCGCCGGCCCTCGAGCAGCACCTCGGTGAGGGCGCGCTGCAGCCCCAGCATCCGCACCGTGCGGGTGATGCCGCCCCCGCCGGGGAGGAGTCCGAGGGTCACTTCGGGCAGGCCCAGGTCGTAGCGGCCGTCCGCGGCCACGCGGTGGTGGGCCGCCAGGGCGATCTCGAGCCCGCCGCCGAGGGCTGCTCCGCCGATGGCGGCGACGACGGGGCGTCCGATGGTTTCGAGGCGACGGAGGTCGGCCTTGATTCCCTCGACCTCGGCGAAGAGCGCCGGTGCGCCGTCCGGACCGGTGGCGAGGAGTGCGACGAGGTCGCCGCCGGCGAAGAATGTCTTCTTCGCGCTGCAGATCACGACGCCGCGCACCGACGCGGGGTCGGCCGCGATGGCTTCAGCCAGTGCGTCGAGGGCGTCGGTCAGCGCGCCGCGGAAGGCCGCGTTCATCGTGTTGGCCGAGTGGTCGGGGTCGTCGAGCACCAGGTGGGCGATGCCGCCGTCGACGCGGAGGCGCACGGCAGGGGTGGGATCAGTCATGTCGTGCTCCTGTTCAGACGCGTTCGACGACGGTGGCGATGCCCATGCCGCCGCCGATGCAGAGGGTGGCCAGGCCGTAACGACCGCCGGTGCGCTCGAGATCGTCGACGAGGGTGCCGAGGATCATCGCGCCCGTGGCCCCGAGCGGATGACCCATCGCGATCGCCCCGCCGCTGATGTTCGTGCGCTCGTGGGGGAAGTCGCCGAGGTCGCGCATGAGCTTCAACGCGACGGCAGCGAACGCCTCGTTGATCTCGACGAGGTCGATGTCGGCGATCGTGAGGCCCGCGCGATCGAGCGCGATGCGCGAGGCCGGACCGGGCCCGGTGAGCATGATCGTCGGCTCGGTGCTCGTGACGCCGACCGAGACGATCCGCGCGCGGGGGGTGAGGCCGTGGCGGGTGCCCGCGGCCTCCGAACCGACGAGCACGAGCGCGGCGCCGTCGACGATGCCCGACGAATTGCCCGCATGGTGGACGTGGTCGATCTCGCGGACGTGCGGATACTTCTCGAGCGCCACCGCATCGAACCCGGCGGCGCGGCCGATCTTCGCGAAGGAGGCCGGCAGCGCACCGAGCGTCCCCACCGATGTCTCCGGCCGGATCGTCTCGTCGCGGTCGAGGATGACGAGGCCGTTGCGGTCGCGCACCGGGACGACCGAGCGCGCGAAGTGCCCGTCGCGCCAGGCCCGCGCGGCGCGCGCGTGCGACTCGGCGGCGAACGCGTCGACCGTGGCCCGGTCGTACCCCTCGATCGTGGCGATGAGGTCGGCGCCGATGCCCTGCGGCACGAAGCCCGCCGCGGTGGCGGTCTCGGGGTCCATCGCCCACGGTCCGCCGTCGCTGCCCATCGGCACGCGGCTCATCGATTCGACGCCGCCCGCGACGAAGAGGTCTTCCCAGCCCGCCCGCACCCGCGCCGCCGCCTGGTTGACGGCTTCGAGCCCCGAGCCGCAGAACCGGTTGAGCTGCACGCCGGGCACGACGTCGGGGAGGCCTGCGGCGAGCGCGGCCGTCTTGGCGATGTCGGCGCCCTGATCGCCGACCGGGGTGACGCATCCGAGGATGACGTCGTCGATCGCCGCCGGGTCGAGGCCAGGGTTGCGCTCCTGGAGGGCGTGCAGGAGGCCCGTGACGAGGGAGACGGGTTTGACTTCGTAGAGCGAGCCGGTCGCCTTGCCCCGGCCGCGGGGAGTGCGGATCGCGTCGTAGACGAACGCCTCGGTCATCGGATCTCCTGTCGTTCGGATGGCTGGGCCCAGTCCGCGAGCACCGCGGCCACGTCGTCCGCGGCGGTGCGGGGCGGGCGGATGCCAGGGGCCGGCGTCCGCGAGAAGCGCGGTGCGGGCGCCGCCTGGATGACGCCGTCCGCCTCCACCAGTGTCCCCCGCGCGCGCAGGTGCGGGTGCTCCGCGGCTTCGGCGAAGGTGAGCACGGGGGTGACGCAGGCATCCGACCCGGCGAAGACGTCGGCCCACGCGTCGCGCGGCCGGGTCGCGAAGGTGTCGGCGAGGCGAACCCGCAGGGCGGGCCACCCGCGCGGGTCGTACTGCACGGCGGCGACCGTCTCGGCGTCATCCCAGCCGAGCCCCGCGACGAGCTGTCGGAAGAACGCCGGCTCGAGGGCGCCGACGGCGACCGCGCCGCCGTCGGCGCAGGTGTACGTGTCGTAGAACGGCGCGCCGCCGTCGAGCAGGTTGGTCCCGGGCCGGTCGGTCCACTGGCCCGTCCCGCGCAGTGCCCAGATGAGCTGCAGCAGCGAGGCGACGCCGTCGACCATCGCGGCATCGATCACCTGGCCACGGCCCGACCCCGTGCGCTCGAGGAGGGCGGCCAGGACCCCCACGACGAGGTACAGCGATCCGCCGCCGAAGTCGGCGACGAGGTTGAGGGGCGCGGTGGGGCGCTCGCCGCCCCGACCGAACGCGGCGAGGGCCCCGGTGAGGGCGAGGTAGTTGATGTCGTGGCCCGCCGTCTGCGCGAGCGGTCCGTCCCCGCCCCACCCGGTGATGCGGCCGTAGACGAGGCGGGGGTTGCGCTCCAGCGCATCGGCCGGGCCGATGCCCATCCGCTCGGCGGCGCCGGGGCGGAACCCGTCGAGCAACACGTCGGCCCGATCGACCAGGTCGTGCAGCGCCGAGCGGTCGGCCGCGTTCTTCACGTCGAGTTCGACGCGTCGCCGCCCGCGCAGCAGCTGGTCGTGCTGCGTGCCGTCGCCGACGCGCAGCGCGGCATCCGGACGCTCGACCCGGACGACGTCGGCGCCGAGGTCGGCCAGGAGCATCGCCGCGTGCGGGCCCGGCCCGATGGCGCCGAGCTCGACGACGCGGATGCCTGCGAGGGGTCCGTCACCCGGCATACATCGCCTCGATCCGGGTGCGCTGCGCGCTCGCGACGAGACCGCGCTTGACCTTCATCGACTCGGTCAGCTCGCCGCCTTCGATCGACAGGTCGGTGTCGAGGATCGTCCAGCGCTTGACGGTCTCCCACTTGTTCAGCCGCGTGTTGAGCTCGTCGATGTAGCCCGCGACGAGCGCCTGCACCTCCGGCGAGGAGACCCGCGCCGCATACGTCGTCGCCGTCACGCCGTTCTCGGCGCACCACGCGGCGATCGCATCGGGATCGAGGGTGACGAGGGCGACACAGTACGGATGCTGGTCGCCGAACACCAGGAACTGGCTGACGTACGGGCAGAGCGCCTTGAACGTCGCCTCGACCGAACCGGGGACGACGATCTTGCCGCCGGAGGTCTTGATGAGGTCTTTCAGCCGCCCGGTGATGGTCAGGAAGCCGTCGGCGTCGAGCGAGCCCTGATCGCCCGTGCGCAGCCAGCCGTCGTCGGTGAAGGCGGCCGCGGACTCGGCGGGGAGGTTGTTGTAGCCCGACATGATGTGCGGGCCCCGCAGCTGGATCTCGCCCTCGTCGCCGAGGCGCACCTCCGAGCCGGGCAGCGCGCGTCCCACGGTGCCGAACTTGTTGTCGACGGGGCGCCCGCAGAACGCGCCGGCCGTGGTCTCGGTGAGACCGTACCCCTCGATGATGAGGATGCCGGCGGAGTGGAACCATTCGGCGATCTCGCTGTTGAGCGGGGCCGAACCGGAGATGA
>JACEFY010000254.1 GCA_016807485.1 Stenotrophomonas maltophilia
CCCTCCTCAACAACGGGGGCTGGCAGGAGTTCGTGGCGGTGGGCGTGGCCGCCGCCGCGGGGCAGTCGGTGCGCATGCTGATCCACCGGCTCCGCACGAACGAGTTCCTCCTCGTCTTCGTCTCGGCCGTGACCGCGCTCCTCGTCTACCTCGCCGCCGCGCAGGCCTTCACGCTCGCGGGGATGGCCGGGACCCAGCACGACGCCGCGCTCACCAGCGCCGTGCTCTACCTCGTGCCGGGCTTCGCGCTCGTCACCGGCGCCCTCGACCTCGCCCGCCTCGACCTCAATGCGGGCATGGCACGGGTCGTGTATGCCGCGCTCGTGCTGCTGGCGACGGGCACGGCGGTGTGGGGCGTCGCCGCCGTCTTCCACGCGACGGTCACCCAGACGGCCTCGCCCGAGTTCGCCGAGCCGCTCCTGTCGGTCGTGCGTCTGCTCGCCGGGTTCGTGGGCGTGCTCGGCTTCGCGCTGCTGTTCTCGACGCCGTTCGCGATCGCTCTGGCGGCTGCGGCGCTGGGCGCTGCGGCCAATGTCGGGCGCCTCGCGCTGGTGGATGCCGGGGTCATCGCACCGGTTGCGGCCGCCGCCGCGGCGCTCGCCGTCGGGCTCGGCGCCTACCTCGTCTCCGACCGCCTGCGTGCGGCGCGCGTGACGATCACCGTGCCGGCCGTGCTCATCATGGTGCCGGGGGCGGCCGCCTACCGCTCGATCGCCGGCGTCATCGGCGGCGACACCCTGGCGGCGATCCAGAACGGGTTCACGGCGGTCTTCGTCGTCGTGGCCCTCGCGATCGGGCTCACTGTCGCGCGCGTGCTCACCGAACGCGAGTGGTCGCGCCCCACGCGCTGATCTCGACACCGCGGTGACCGGCACGGCAGCGGCCCGCACGGCCCGCGATGTCAAGCCTTCCGGCGAAACCGGGCCGGTCGGATAGCGTCGAGCCATGGGACTGTTCCGACGTGACTCCACTCCGCTTCCCGTGAGCGGTCATCTGACCGTCGACGCGGGCGCCGACCGCGGTCCGCGGCGACTGTGGGCCGATGGTTTCGGCTCCCTCGCGATCCGCTGTCTGCAGATCATCCTCGTCGTGATCGTCGCCGGGGCCGTCATCTTCGGCATCCAGCTCATCACGGTCGTCACCATCCCACTGGTGCTCGCCCTCATCCTCGCGTCGGCGTTCGCTCCGGTCATGCGGTGGATGCGCGCGCGCGGCGTGCCGTCGCTGGTGGCCACGCTCGCGACGCTCCTCGCGATCGTCGCGCTCCTCGGCGGCGTGGGGTGGCTCATCGTCTGGGCGGTGCGCAACCAGTGGTCGGACCTGTCCGATCAAGCCCAAGAAGGGTTCCAGAAGGTCGTCGCGTGGGTCAACACGCTGCCGTTCGCGCCAACCCAGGATCAGCTCGACGAGTGGATGGGCGCGGTCACCGACTTCGTCACGAGCGCGCAGTTCGGCTCGGGTGCCCTCGCGGGGGTCAGCGCGGTCGCGAGCTTCGTCACCGGATTCGTGCTGCTGGTGACCGTCCTCTTCTTCTTCCTGAAGGACGGCCCGCAGATGTGGGCGTTCCTCCTGCGTCCCTTCCGCGGCGCGGAGTACGAGCGGGCCCGCCGCATCGGCGACAAGACCGTCGCCACGCTCGGCTCCTACATCCGCGGCACCGCGGCCGTCGCCGCCGTCGACGCGATCGGCATCCTCATCGGCCTCCTCATCCTGCAGGTGCCGCTCGCGCTTCCGCTCGCGGCGCTCGTCTTCATCCTCGCGTTCATCCCGATCGTCGGGGCGACGGTCGCCGGCATCCTCGCCGCCCTCGTCGCGCTCGTCGCCAACGGATGGGTCGTCGCGCTCCTGGTCGTGGGAGTCGTCGTGCTCGTGAACCAGCTCGAGGGCAACTTCCTGCAGCCGTTCCTGATGGGCCGTTCGATGAAGCTGCACGCGTTCGTGGTGCTGGTCGCCCTGACGGTCGGCGCGGTCGTCGGCGGGATCGTCGGGGCGATCCTCGCCGTGCCGATCACCGCCGTCGCCTGGGGCATCGTGCAGGTGTGGGACGGCCCGGACACACCGGCCCGCTGGGCCCGGCCCAAGCACCCGGGCGACCCGGCGCTCGAGGCCCGCAACGACTGATCAGGGCTTCTTCGCGCGGCTCGGCTGCACGCGCGGCGGCTCGCCGGGCATCTTCGGGAACTCCGGCGGGAAGGGCAGCTCCCCCAGGCCCGCGTCGAGGTCGCGCTGCCACCACTCCAGCAGCGTGTCGATCCGCCCGGGCGTCTGCTGCAGGTCACGCCAGGGATCGCCGATCTCGGCCAGCCGCCCGGGCACCGTCCGGACGGTGAACGCCTCCGGGTCGACCCCGGCATCCAGCTCGTCCCAGGTGATCGGCGTCGCGACCGTCGCGGTCGGCAGCGCCCGCGGACTGTACGCACCCGCCATCGTGCGGTCGCGGTTCGCCTGGTTGAAGTCGATGAAAATCCGCTCCCCGCGCTCTTCCTTCCACCACGCGGTCGTGACGCGGTCGGGCAGGCGGCGCTCGAGCTCACGTCCGGCGGCGATCACCGCATGCCGCACGTCGAGGAACTCGTGCGTGGGTTCGATCGGGCAGAACACGTGGATGCCGCGATTGCCGCTCGTCTTGAGCCACGGCTCGAGGCCCGCCTCGCGCAGCACGTCCCGGAGCGCGGGGGCGACGGCGGCCGCATCGGCGAAGTCGGTGCCCGGCTGCGGATCGAGATCGATGCGCAGCTCGACCGGGTTGTCGGTATCGGCGGCGAGCGACGCCCACGGATGGAAGACGACCGTGTTCATCTGCACGGCCCAGACGATCGCCGCCGCCTCGTCGAGCACGACCTGCGGATGCGTGCGCCCGCTGTTGTAGGTGCACACCACCTCGTGGACGTAGTCGGGCGCACCCTTCGGCGGGTTCTTCGAGAAGAACGCGGTGCCGTCGATCGAATCGGGGAAACGCTCGAGCGACACCGGCCGATGTCCGTTGGCGCGGAGGAACGGCTCGGCCACGGCGATCGCATACTCGGCCAGCTCCCGCTTGGTGATGCCCAGGGCCGGCCAGATCACACGGTTGGGGCTCGACAGCGAGACCTCGCGATCGTCGACCTGCAGGGACACGCGCTCGGATGCCATGCCTCGACCCTAGGCGCCGCATCCCTGCGGCGACAGGGCCCGGGCGACGGTTCAGTCGTCGGCGAGCGCGAGAATCGGGGCGAGCTGCGTGCGGTCGAGGGCGATCCACGGCCCACCCGGATCGATGACGATGCCGGTGAGACCCGGGTCGGCGGTGAGCGCCTTGCCGAGCTGGACGCCGGTGAGGGGCAGCGGCCGATCGCCGCGCCGCATGGAGATCACCTCCAGCGGGTGCGAGAAGACCTCGAGCCGGCGCTGACCGTCGGCCGTCCGCGACTCGGCGAGGCCGAGCCGAGCACCGTCCTCCGACGTGCCGCCGGCGACCCACAGCTTCACCCGACCGAGGGCGTCGACGACATCGAGCGCGGTCAGCTCGTGCCGCGGTGAGCAGAGAAGCGTCTTGAGGGTGAGGTCGGGGTCGGCCTCGTCGAGCGCCTTCTGGATGAGCGGGGTCGGCAGGACGATGCGCGACCCCATGACGGCGTGGTCGATGATGAGCCCCGCGTACGGCCCGGCGATCGCGTTGCGGAGGATGTTCACGGCGGGCTGACTGATGGCCGACGTTGCCGCGTCGCCGTCGGCGCGGATGCTGGCCTGCAGTGCCGCGCCGCCGCTGAAGGCGAGGAGGAACCGGTTCTCCCCGATCGCCGAGACGGCGAGCGTCAGCGGCTCGCCGGCTGCCAGCAGGCTCCGCGCGTCGCCGCGGACGCGGACGTAGAGGTGTCCCTGCAGCGCCTGACGCATGACGTTCATGACGTCGAGGTTCTCGGGCTTCTCGGGAAGCGCGGCGAGAGCGCCTTTCAGCACGACGTTGTCGACGAGCCCGGGGATCGACTCGGTCGGCCC
>JACEFY010000255.1 GCA_016807485.1 Stenotrophomonas maltophilia
GCCTGGCCGGGTCGGTCGGTCAGCTCGGACAGCGCATCGGCACCGCCATCGGCACCGCGGTCGCCCTGTCGCTGTTCTATGCGGCGATCTACCGCGACGACTCCGGCGCGCACTCGATCGACGTCTACCATCACGCGTACGCGTACGGCATGGTGGCGGTCGGTGTCTTCCTGGGGCTCGCCTTCCTCCTCGGGGTGGTCGACCTGGGTGCCCGCCGGCGCGCGCGGACCGCCGACGACGACGGCGAGGGAGACCTCACTCCCGAGATCTGACTCCCGCGACCCGACTCCCGCGGGTGGATGCCGCCATCCGCCGCGGGCCTCCGGGCCGATGTCGGCGCCTGCTCGTAGCGTGGAGGGCATGCGCATCCTGCACACCTCCGACTGGCACATCGGGCGGACCTTCCACGGTCACTCCACGCTCGATGCGCTGCGGGGCGTGCTCGAGACGCTCGTCGCCCAGGTGCGCGACCACCGCGTCGACGTCGTGATCGTCGCCGGCGACGTGTTCGACTCGGCGACCCCCGCCGCCGGCTGCTACACGCTGCTCTCCGACACGCTGCGTGCGCTCGCCGACACGGGGGCTGAGGTCATCGTCACGAGCGGCAACCACGACTCAGCCGCGCGGCTCGGCTTCCAGGCGGGGCTGCTGCGCCGCGGCATCCGGGTGCTCACCGATCCTGCCGCGCTGGCGACGCCGGTGACGGTCGACGATGCGCACGGTCCCGTCCATTTCTACGGGCTCCCGTTCCTCGAGCCGGCGCTCCTGCGGCACGTGTGGCCGGGGGTGCGCTCGCAGCGCGATGTCATCGCCCACGCGATGGGGCTCGTCCGCGACGACCTCGCCGCCCGCGGCGGTCGCTCGGTCGCGATCGCGCACTGCTTCGCTGCGGGGGTCGAAGCCACCCCGCAGCTCGAGCGCGACATCCAGCAGGGTGGGCTCGACGTCGTGCCCGTGGCCGCCTTCGACGGGGTGGACTATGCCGCGCTCGGGCACATCCACGGGCGTCAGACGCTCGCCGACCACGTGCGGTACGCCGGGGCGCCGCTGCACTATTCGTTCGGCGAGGGCGACAAGCCGCGCGGATCCTGGCTGGTGGAGCTCGGGGCGGCCGGTCTCGAGAGCGTCGAATGGCTCGCGCTGCCCGTCCCCCGCCGTCTCGTGACCCTCCGCGGCCCGCTCGACGAGCTCCTCACCGACGCGGCGTACGACGCCGCCGAGGGGGCGTGGGTCTGCGCGGTGTACACCGACAACCTCCCCGAACGCGATCCGCTCCGACGCCTGCAGGCGCGCTTCCCGCACTGCGCGATGGTGTCGCACGCGCCGGTCGTCGAGCCCGGCGACGACGGCCGCACGTATCTGCAGCGGGTGCGGTCGGCCCGCACCGATGCCGAACTCGTCGACACCTTCCTCCGGCATGTCCGCGAGGGCGAGGGCGCGACCGCCCGCGAGGCGGAGATCCTCGCCGAGGTGCTCGACGAGCGGGTGCGCGCCGAGGCGCTCGCGTGACGGGGGCGGCCGCGTGAAGCTGCACCGCCTCGAGCTCACCGGGTTCGGGCCTTTCCGCGAGACGCAGACCGTCGACTTCGACGCGTTCGACGCCGACGGTGTCTTCCTCATCACCGGTCGCACCGGCGCGGGAAAATCCAGCATCCTCGACGGCGTCAGCTTCGCGCTCTACGGCACCGTCCCCCGCTACGAGGGAGGCGAGCGGCGGCTCCGCAGCGATCATTCGTTCCTCGGCGATCCCACCGATGTGCGCCTCGAGTTCACCGTCGGTGACCGGCGCTGGCGGGTGACGCGTGCGCCGGAGTACGACCGCCCCGCGAAGCGCGGCGGCGGGCTCACGACCGAGCCGACCCGCGCCGAGCTCGAGGAGCGCGTGGGGGGTGTGTGGGTCGGTCGGGCCGCGAAGCCGCGCGAGGTCGGGATCCTCCTCGACGAGGAGATCGGGCTCAACGCGCAGCAGTTCCAGCAGGTGATCCTGCTGGCGCAGAACAAGTTCTCGCGCTTCCTCCTGGCCGGCAACGACGAGCGCCGCGCGCTCCTGCGCACCCTGTTCGGCACCCGCCGCTTCGAGACCTACACCGCCGATCTGGAGCAGCGTCGACGCGAGGCGCAGAAGTCGCGCGAGAGCGGCGATGCCCACCTGCGCACGCTCCTCGAACTCGCCGAGCGGGTGGTCGAGGCCCACGACCTCGCCGGCGACGATGAGCGCCCCGCCGACGTCGCCGGGCGCCGGGACGCCGCCGAGCGCGCGCTGCGGCGGGGAGAGTACCGCCACGATGTCGCGGCGACGGCCCGGCAGGCCGCGGAGGCCGCGGTGAAGGATGCCGCGACGGCCCTCGCGGTCGCGACGGCGCACGCCGCGGCGCTCGCAGAGCTCGAGGCCGCCCGAGCCGACCTGTCGAGACTCGAGGGCGACCTGCGGCGGGTCCGCGCCGACCGCACACGTCTCGACCGCGCGCTCGAGGCCGAGACCCTGCGCGCACCGATCGAGGCCGTCGACCGAGCGGCGACCGCGCAGGCGGAGGCGGCCGTGCTCGCCGCCGCGGCGGAGACGAGCTGGCGCGCGGGTGGCGGTGCGGACGATCCTTCGGCCGAGGTCGAGCGGCTGACCGGGGAGCTGGCCGTGTGGGCGGCGGCCGAGCCGCGCGAGCGCGCCCTCCACGAAGCCGAGCACGCGCTGCGCGCAGAGGCCGACGATCTGCGCGACCTCACGGAGACGCTCGCCGCCGCCCAGGCGGAGGCGGCCGGCCTTCCCGCCCGACTCGCCGCGCTCGACGTCGACATCGCCGACCTGGCAGCCGAAGCCGGTCGACGAGACGACCTCACAGCGCGCCTCGCCGAGCTCGACGCACTGATCCGTGCCCGCACCGAGTCCGCCGAGCTCGCGGGCGCCCTCCACGACGCGGAAGAGCACTACGTGCGCAGCAGCGCCGACGCGGCCGCGGCCGCCGCCGACGTGACCGCCCTGCTGCAGCGTCGTCTCGCCGGCTACGCCGGAGAACTCGCGGCGGCGCTCGTCGCCGGCGAACCCTGCGCCGTGTGCGGCGCGGTCGAGCACCCGCATCCGGCCGTCTCGACCGTCGCGCCCGTCACGCCCGACGACATCAAGGCCCTCGCGCCGGCGGCCCTCGCCCACCGCATCACGTTGCGCCCCGAGCTGTGGCTCAGCGGTGTCTCGGGCGAGCAGATCGTCGCGGCGGCCGTCGAGCGCGTCCCGGTTCCCACCGAGTATCTGCCCGCGGCGGGCTGACATGGGGCCCGCCACCTTCCGGCCGACGGCGTCGCTCGTGCGCGCCGTCGTGCTCGGGGTCGGCGCGGCGGTGCTCGCTCTCACGACCGGCAACCCCGCCGTCATGGTGCTGGCCGCCCCGTTCCTCGCGTGGAGCACGATCGCCGCACTGGGTCGGCCACCGCGCACGGAGCCGCCGACGGTGTCGCTCTCGGCGCGGTCGATAGCCACGGGCCAGGCGGTCGCCGTGACGGCGGCCGCGCCCGCCCCCGACCGGCTGGTCGAGCTGGCGCTCTCGCCCGGCGCGCCGGCCGACCTCGATCCGACGTGGGGTGCCGCGGTCGCTCCAGGGAGCGTCACCGTCGCGCTGCGTCCGCGCCGCTGGGGCCGCTTCAGCGGCGACGACGCGCTCGTGCGCACGTGGGATGCCGGCGGCATGTGGCGGCAGACGCACCGGGTGTCGCTCCCCGCGATCGATGTCGCACCGACCGCGACCGTACCCGGACGCGGCGACGCCATCCCGCATCCGATCGGAACGGCCGGCATCCACCCGAGCCGTCGGGCCGGCGACGGCAGCGACCTCGCCGACATCCGGCGCTTCCAGGCAGGTGACCGGCTCAACCGCATCAATTGGCGTGTGACGTCGCGCACCGGAGAGCTGCACACCAACGCCACCACGGCCGACCGCGACACCGAGGTGCTCGTCGTGATGGACACCCTCGTCGACGC
>JACEFY010000256.1 GCA_016807485.1 Stenotrophomonas maltophilia
CGAGGTC
Source organism: Stenotrophomonas maltophilia (assembly GCA_016807485.1). Taxonomy (GTDB): domain Bacteria; phylum Actinomycetota; class Actinomycetes; order Actinomycetales; family Microbacteriaceae; genus Microbacterium. Next base: position 8 of record JACEFY010000256.1, read on the forward strand.
GAGCAGGACGGTGATGTCGGGCAGGGCTCCCTCGGTGGCCCAAAGCGACAGCGCGCGGATCTCCGCGGCATCCAGCACCCGCCCCGCCCCCTGATACGCGACAGACGAGTCGAGGTACCGGTCTTGGATGACGACCTCACCCCGCGCGAGCGCGGGCCGCACGAGCGTCGCCACGTGGTGCGCGCGGTCGGCCGCGTACAGCAGCGCTTCGGCACGCGGGGCGATGTCGCCCCGGTGATGCAGCACGATGTCGCGCACGAGGTCGCCCACCTCGGTGCCGCCGGGCTCGCGGGTGCGCACGACCGTCCGGCCCTGCGCGCTCAGCCACTCTTCGAGCAGCGTGGCCTGCGTCGTCTTGCCCGCGCCGTCGCCGCCCTCGAACGTGATCCAGACGCCGCGGCTCATTTCTTCTTGGCGGCCGGCTTGCGGGTCGTGGCGGCACGACGGGTCGTACGCTTGGGCGCCGGTCCCTTGGCCCGCTTCTCGGCGAGCATCTGCACGGCGATCTCGAACGTGATGTCGTCGGGTGTCTGCCCGCGCGGAATGGTCACATTCGTCGTGCCGTCGGTGACGTACGCGCCGAAGCGGCCGTCTTTGATGCGGATCGGCTTCTCGCTCACCGGGTCGGCCTCGAACTCTTTGATCGAGGTCGCGGCGCGGTTGGCGTACTTCGGCTGCGCATAGATCTCGAGCGCCTGCTCGAGCGTCAGGTCGAAGATGAGGTCTTCGCTCGCGATCGACCGCGAGTCGGTGCCCTTCTTGATGTACGGACCGTAGGGGCCGTTCTGCGCCGTGATCGGCGTCTGCGTCTCGGGGTCGAGGCCCACGGTGCGCGGCAGCGAGAAGAGCCGCAGCGCCGTGTCGAGGTCGATCGTCTCGGGAGACATGCTCTTGAAGAGCGAGGCCCGGCGCGGCTTGGGCGCCACCTCCTTCTTCGCGCCGCGCTTCTTCGGCGCGTCCGGGTCGACGACCGGTTCTTCGACCGGCGGGAGCGCCTCCTCGAGGTACGGACCGAACCGGCCGTCCTTCACGACGATGTCGAGCCCGGTCTCGGGGTTCTGCCCCAGTACGCGGTCGCCCGCGATCGGCGCGTCGATGAGCTCCTGCGCCTTGCCCGGCGTGAGCTCATCGGGCGCGAGGTCTTCGGGCACGTTGACGATGCGGGTCGTGCCGTCGTCGTTGGGGACGTCGAGGTACGGCCCGTACTTCCCGAAACGGAGCGTCGCGACATCGCCGATCGGGTTCGCGTTGATCTCCCTCGCGTCGATCTCGCCGAGGTTGTCGACGATGTTGCGCAGGCCGACGTGGTTGTCGGAGCCGAAGTAGAACTCGTTCAGCCAGTCGACGCGCTGCTGCTCACCGCGCGCGATCGCGTCGAGGTCGTCTTCCAGCGCCGCCGTGAAGTCGTAGTCGACGAGGTCGGTGAAGTGCTGTTCCAGCAGACGCACGATGCTGAAGGCGAGCCAGCTCGGGATGAGCGCCTGCCCCCGCTTGGTGACGTAGCCGCGGTTGATGATGACGTCGATGATGCTGGCGAAGGTCGACGGCCGGCCGATGCCCTTCTCTTCCAGCGCCTTGACGAGGCTCGCCTCGGTGTAGCGGGGCTTGGGGCTGGTCGCGTGGCCCTTCGCGTCGATCTCCGAGAGGCGGAGCACGTCTCCGACCGCCACGATGGGCAGCGACTGATCGTCGGCCTTGTCGGCGTCGCCGCGCTTCTCGTCGCGGCCTTCCTCATACGCCTCGAGGAAGCCCTTGAACGTGTAGACCGTTCCGGACGCGGTGAAGGCCGCGACCTTGCCACCGGCATCCGCCTCGAGGGTCACCGTGGTCGTCTCATACTTCGCGTCCGACATCTGGCTGGCGATCGTGCGCTTCCAGATGAGGTCGTAGAGACGCAGCTCGTCGCGATCGAGGCTCGACGAGACCGACGCGGGCGTGCGGAAGTCCTCACCCGAGGGGCGGATGGCTTCGTGCGCCTCCTGCGCGTTCTTGCTGTTGTTGCGGTAGCTGCGCGGGTTCGCGGGCACGGCACTGTCGCCGTAGAGGGCCACGGCCTGCGTGCGTGCCGCCGCCACCGCCTGCGTCGACAGCGCGGTGGAGTCGGTGCGCATATAGGTGATGAAGCCCTTTTCGTAGAGCCGCTGCGCGACGCCCATCGCGTGCTTCGCGCTCATCGAGAGCTTGCGGCCGGCCTCCTGCTGCAGGGTGGAGGTGGTGAAGGGGGGCTTGGGGCTGCGGGTGCCGGGCTTCGCCTCGACCCCCGTCACTGTCGCCGAGCCGTCGGACTCGAGGGCGGCGGCGAGCGCCCGCGCCTCGTTCTCGCTCAGGACGATGACGGCGCGCTTGAGCTCACCGCGGTCGTCGAAGTCGGTGCCGCGCGCGAGGGGAGCGCCGTCGAGTCGCGCCAGCCGGGTGGCGAACGACTCGTCGCCCTTCGCGGCGATGGCTTCGACGTCCCAGTAGGAGGCCGAGACGAACGCCATCCGCTCGCGCTCGCGGTCGACGACGAGTCGGGTCGCCGCCGACTGCACGCGGCCGGCCGAGGTGCCCTGGCCGACTTTGCGACGGGTGACGTCGGGGACGTCCCAGCCGTACAGACGGTCGAGGATGCGGCGGGTCTCCTGTGCGTCGACGAGCGCGAGGTCGAGCTCGCGGGTGTTGTCGACGGCGGCGCGGATGGCGTCTTTCGTGATCTCGTGGAAGACCATGCGCTTGACCGGGACCTTGGGCTTCAGCGCTTCGAGCAGGTGCCACGCGATGGCTTCGCCTTCGCGGTCTTCATCGGTGGCGAGGAGGAGCTCGTCGGCGTTCTTCAGTGCGCGCTTGAGCTCGGCGACGGTCTTCTTGCCGCGATCGCTCTCCACATAGAGAGGGGTGAAGCCGTTCTCGATGTCGATGGAGTACTTGCCGACCGACGTCTTCTTCAGTTCCGCCGGGATGTCCTTCTTCTCGGCGAGGTCGCGGATGTGACCCACCGAACTGAGCACCTCGTATCCGTCGCCCAGGTAGCCCTGGATCGACCTCATCTTCGTCGGAGACTCGACGATGACGAGCTTCTTGCCGGTTGCCGTGCGCGCTGCCACGTGGCGTCCTTTCTTCGATGCACACCATACACACCGTGCGGACATGAGGACGCTGGGAGGAGTGAGCACCGCTCAGGGTGGCGGCCCGGCTCGTGCGCGCGCCGCCGCCGGAAGCACACCGAAGCGCGCCTCGACGCGGACGGTCGCGATCAGGCCGTCGACGTCGCACGCGGTCACGGCCGCGCCCGCGCGGTCGGCGATCTCGACGGCGCGTTCGCACGGGATGCCGGGTGCCGCGCCGGACGCGGCGTCGGCGGCAGCCAGAGCCGCCGCATCCGCGACGGCGGACAGCCGGGTCGCGTGCGCGGCGGCGGCCCCGACCGAGGCGCACCCGACCGCGAGCGTGGCCGTGAGGGCCAGCGCGCCGACCGACAGGGTCGTGCCCGACACGGGCCCTCAGCGGCCGTCCGACAGGGCGCACGACTGCGCGCGCAGGGGTGGAAGAGGAAGCGGCAGCGACGGCGCCGCGGTGACTTCGACGCACACCAGGTCACCGTCTCGCCGCACACTCGCCTCCGCCCGTCCGGCGATGGCGGCGACGACCGCTGCGGCACGATCGTCGCCCTCCCCACGCGCGACCAGGCGCGCCGCCTGCGCGGCCGCCTGCTCGAGACGCACCCGGTGGCTGGCGGCCGACAGCGTGCCGGCTGTCAGTGCCACCACGAGCACGACGGCGGGCACGACGACCGCGAACTCGGCCGTGACCGACCCGCGGTCGCCGCGCCCCGACATCACGCGACCGTCAGTGCACGGCGGATGAGGTCGGTCAGGATGCCGCGGACTTCGTCCGAGCGCATGATCACCACGAGGAGCCCCGCGAAGGCGACGGCCGCCATCGTGGCGACGGCGTACTCCGCGGTCGCGGCACC